>DATIPV010000371.1:0-16561 GCA_035471525.1 Robiginitalea sp. | reverse complement strand
TGGGCCCCTGCTGAATCACCACAAAATCGAATGTCCCGGATTCGATCTCTTTCTGCACCCTGCCTTCCGCCCAATGGTCTTCTAGCCCGTAATTAGGAAAGGCCAGCATGTCAGTTTCCACCCGTTTTCCGGCTTCACGCGCCACAGCTTCGAAAAGCGATGGCAGGTCGTTCATATAGGTGAGGCTGTTCCCTATAAACAACACCCGGTAATCTGCCGGTTCAGCCGGGGGCGGAACCTCACTCCCGTCCCCGCTTTCAGATGGGGGAACGGTCACTTCAGGTTCAGCGGGCGGAGAGGCTTCGGGAGAGGCAGGCGCCGGTTGGTAGGTCTCAGCCAATTGCGGGCTGCAGGCAAACAGGAGCGCCAAAAAAGCTACAAGAAAAAGGCCGTTCCGAAGGGTCACTTAAACTCAATTTTACACAAAAATAAGTTATATGCCCGAACCGCAGGCCGGTGGGCGGCAGGAGGAACTTGTTTAATCCCCTGCGAGTCTCTTTTGACAGTTTTTAGAGCCTTGTGGTTACGGCTGGCTGCCGCTCAGGCTTCCAGCCCATCTCCATAGCTATAATAACTTATATCGAACGCCTCTAAGGCCTTTTTCAGGGCCTCGGGAGGATTGCCGTATACCTCGCCCGAAAAATCGGTCATGGCCAGAAACTGTCCGAGGTATGGGCCTATGTTGGCAATATGCGCAAATACGGCATCTGAATTGACATAGGTTTCCCGGACCTTGCATTCAGTATGGTCGGCATTGTAGAACCAATCGTACTGCTGGGTTCCGGGTTCTTTTTCCTTTACCACCGCAATGCATTTGCGGGCCAATTCTTTGAAGGCATCGGTTTTACCGGGGTGAATCCGAAAGCAGGCGGTCAAGTGAATTTTTTTCATAGGATTTTCAATTGGTTTTGTCAACAGTAAGATATGCAATTCCGCAATAATGATGGGAAGGGAGGGTGCCCCCGAGGTCCGCACGCGTTTGGTTCTGACTTGCCTGCGCCCCGGGCCTTTACGGGGCTTTCATACGGGCTGTTTTCAGCTGCACCCCCACATCGATTCTTTTTAATAGCTTTGGAAGGACCGGTCTTGGCAGACGGGTTCTTTTAACACTTCAAACTGCTGCCCATGAAGATCCTGATTGCCGGAGGGGGAATCGGGGGGCTTACCGCGGCCCTCAGCCTGCATAAGGCAGGGTTTGAGGTTGCCGTTTACGAATCGGTTAAGGAGCTCAAACCCCTGGGGGTCGGCATTAACCTGCTGCCCCACTGCGTGCGCGTGCTAACCGACCTCGGGTTGAAGGAAATGCTCGCCGGCGCGTCGGTCGAGACTTCGGATCTCTCGTATTACAACCGACAGGGGCAGTGCTACTGGACAGAGCCCCGGGGCCTTTCGGCCGGGTACAAGTGGCCGCAATTCTCCATCCACCGGGGCGCCCTGCAGATGATACTTTTAAAAATGGCAAGGGAACGGCTCGGGGACGATGCCATTCGCCTGAACCGGCATCTGGACCACTTTGAACAGGACCAGGCCGGAGTAACCGCCTTTTTTACGGATAAAGAAACCGGGGCTGTCACGGAAACGGCCCAGGGCGGGCTGCTCATAGGGGCAGACGGCATCGGTTCGGTGGTCCGCAGCCAGCTCTATCCGCGCGAAGGCCCGCCGGTATATTCCCGGAATGTCTTGTACCGGGGCACGACGCTGATGCCCCCGTACCTGAATGGCCGCACCATGGTAATGATCGGCAGCATGCGCCAGAAGATGGTGGTATACCCTATCCGCCCGCCCGATGCCTCCGGGCATTGCCTGATCAACTGGGTGGCGAACCTGCAGGAAGGTGCCTCGGCCCTCACCGATCGGGATTGGAACCGCCAGGCAGACAAAGACCGTCTGCAGGCGCGCTACGCCAACTGGAAATTCGACTGGCTCGATGTGCCCGCCATGATTGACGGGGCCGAGGCGGTCTATGAATTCCCCATGTCGGACCGCGACCCCCTCGGGCATTGGAGCTTTGGCCGGGTAACCCTGCTGGGAGACGCCGCCCATCCCATGTATCCGATCGGCTCCAACGGGGCTTCCCAGGCCATCCTCGACGGGGAATGTCTTTCGGAATGCCTCGTCAGGCACGGCCCAAATGCCGGGGCCCTGAAGGCCTATGAGGCCGACCGGCTTCCCGCCACCAGCCGGGTGGTACAACAGAACCGGGCCAAAGGCCCCGACCAGGTTATGGACATGATGGAAGAACGTTTCCCGGACGGATTTTCGCCCGAAGAAATTCCCCGTCGGGAACTGGCACAAATTATGAGCCAATACAAGAAAATTGCAGGCTTTGACAAAGAATCCTTAAACGCCAAGGGATGAGACCGCATTACAGAATCTTCGTGAATTGCCTACTTTTGGCAGCAATCATGGCAACACAGGCACAAGAGAACCCTCAGGCTCCCGGGCTGGAATTTGTCTGCCAGCTGCGGGTCCTGCTCGACGCCCCCCTGGTGGTGGGCCCCACGCCTCATGGCCTGCGCAGGATAATACCGATAGTGGGGGGCAGCGTGGAAGGCCCGGCGGTCAGCGGCAAGATTCTTTCCGGCGGGGCCGACTGGCAGGTGGTCCGGAGCGACGGGGTTGCCGAACTCGAGGCGCATTACCAGTTTATAACCGACGATGGGGTTACCATTTATATCAGGAACACGGGCCTGCGGGTTGCCAGCCCGGAAGTTGCGGCGCGTATCGGGCGGGGCGAAGCAGTTCCCGACTCGGCGTATTATTTTCGCGCAGCCCCCCGGTTTTCAGCCCCGGAAGGCAAATACGGCTGGATGAACAATGCCCTGTTTATATGCCGGGGCATCAAGGAGCCAGACCACGTGCTCATACAGGTCTGGAAAGTTAACTGACCGTTCCATGCCCGCCAAAGACCTGCTCGCCGATAAGCCCATGTCGCCCCTGCAATTTGCCACGGTCCTGGTCTGTTTCGTCATGAACATGCTGGACGGTATGGACGTGCTGGTCATTTCCTATGCGGCGCCTTCCATTTCGAGGGATTGGGCCATTTCTCCGGAAGCCCTGGGGGTGGTTTTCAGTGCCGGCCTTGCGGGCATGACCCTGGGAACGTTTTTGATTGCTCCCCTGGCCGACCGCTTCGGACGAAAGACCATTATCCTGGTAAGCGCCCTGATCATGGGCGCCTTTATTTATCTCTCGGCCTATGCGGGTTCCATACCCGAATTGCTTTTGTACCGTTTCCTCAGCGGGCTGGGCATCGGCAGCATGCTTGCGAGCACCACGGCCCTGACAGCGGAGTACACTCCCGATAAAAACCGGGATTTCTGGGTGAGCTTTGTGGTGGCCGGCTATCCTATTGGCGCCATCGTTTCCGGCATAGTGGCCGCTGAAATCGTGCCGGATGAAGGCTGGAGGCAGCTGTTCCGTCTGGCGGGGTTAGCCTCCATGGCCGCTTTTCCCGTAGCGTTACTCCTGCTTTCCGAATCGGTGCAGTACCTTCTGGGCTCCCAGCCTAAAGGCGCCCTGCCC
This sequence comes from Robiginitalea sp., assembly GCA_035471525.1. Classification (GTDB taxonomy): domain Bacteria; phylum Bacteroidota; class Bacteroidia; order Flavobacteriales; family Flavobacteriaceae; genus Robiginitalea. The sequence continues at coordinate 13,036 of DATIPV010000371.1, read as the reverse complement.
CGGGCCAACCGCATCTTAAACCGTATGGGGTGCCCCCTGCTGGAAGAACTGCCTGAAAAAACGGCACCCCGGGCACGGATCCCTGCCGGAGCCCTTTTTAAGCCGGAATTCCGGCGGGCCACCGGTCTGTTGTGGCTGGCGCTGTTTCTGGCCTTTTCGGCCCTTTACTTCCTGATCAGCTGGATCCCGAAGCTGGCAAGCGATGCCGGCTTGTCCATGGAACTGGCCATCTATGCCGGCACGGTTTTCAATGCCGGTGCTTTTGTCGGCATCCTGGTGCAGGGGTATATTTCTTCCCGATTCGGCCTGAGGCGCACCATCGGTTTAATCTTCCTGGCAACGGCCGCCCTGATGGCCTCTTTCGGCTGGTTTACCGGCAGCGACTGGACGCTGCTCATTTTGGGCCTGCTCGGCTTTGGCATCCAGGGCGGATTTGTAGGGCTCTATGCGGTGGCAGCACGCATTTATCCCACCAGAATCCGTACCACCGGAGTGGGTTGGGCTATGGGGGCCGGGCGTTTCGGAGGCATTGCAGGGCCCATGGTGGGAGGGGTTCTCATCGGCCTGGGCCTGGCCCTGACGACCAACTTTTTCCTCTTTGCCATTCCCACCCTGCTGGCCGGCCTCATCACCCTGCGTATCCCGGTTCGGTAGCCGGTTTTGGATAATGCCCCCGGTGAGCTATCCCGATTCGTATCGGTGCCCGGAATGCAAGGAAAGGGCAGGGGGGAAGGTTACCTTGGTTGTGGGCGGGGGCGGGGAATGCATGAAATTCAACGTTCTGCAAACCGGAGCTCAGCTACTTTTTCAATGACGCTGGCATCCAATTTTTTGCAGTCGCCATCCAGCAACTGGGGGTTCACCACCCATTGCATGAAGTCTACCAGGGGCAGTTCAGTGACCATTCCCCCCTGGATCAACCGGACCGGTACTTCGTCCCGTGCATGGGCCAGCAACACCGAGTCCAGCTTTTCGTACTGTTGCCGGGCCAGCCCCCAGAATGCGTAGCCCCGAACCACGGCATTCGGATAGCCCATCAGGTCGAGAAGGCCTCCGGCATCCGTAGTTTCCACCAGTTCCAGAAAATTCCGGTACTGCCCGGTAACCCGGCCTGAAAAACCCACGTAGGGGCCGTGCAGTTCGTTTACCCGGGCGAGGGAATCGGCAAGCACGATACGGGCATCCGACCGCTGCGGGTTTGCGCCTTCGCCTGCAGACGGCTGTGCGAGCAGCATCGATGGGAACAGGCATGCCAACAAAAACCCTTTGAGATTCATCTCTGCTTTCAAAAGAATACGGCTGCAAAGATAGGTGCCCGAACCCTGATTTTGCAACTTATCGCCGGGTGCTGGCCAGGGCATCTACCTGTAACAGGAATTCGCCGTCGTAATGTTCCCGGTTCCCCTCCCAGGAAAGCAGTGGTTTTTTCAGGAACTCCATCTGAAACCAGCGATTCCAGCTGTCCCATTTCGCTTCTTCCAGGATGCCCTGTTTGTAATAGTTCCAGGCCGATTCCCAGCTGTCGTAGAAAATATGGTCGTAGGCCAGGTATCGCAGTTGTTCTTCCGGGAGCAGTTGTTCCGGGACTTCGCCGGCTTTGAGCACAATCAGGGCCATGTCGGGGTTTTCGATCAGGAGCTGCTCCATCTCCTGTACCCTTTGGAAAATGGCATCTTCGGCATCCCGGTTGGTAAGGGTATTGACACGGTTGTATTCATATACCGCGTAAATCAGGGAAATCAAGATGGCGATGGAAGAGATAACCTGCGAGATATGCGCCATGCGTTCCAGGGAAGGTTTCTTCATTGGGCGGAGTATGGTTAAAGGGTCACGGACAAATTCATTATCAAAACACAGCTGACAACCGCCTACTCACCCCGGGTTGGCGTTTGGGAAGTATGGCTGGCACATTCTGCTGTCTGAAAGATAAATAAAATCTTAGTGCTTGGGTTTTGCAGGGCCCCCTTATATCTTGAACCCGGGAGGGAGGGAGCGCCCTTAACAAGCCGCCGCCTGCTGCTTTCTCCCTTTGCTCCTCCTCATGCGCCTGCTCGGCTGCTTGTATTCCCTTTCGATCTCGTCGAGGGGGGGTGCCATTTGCTGTTTGCACCTCACCAGGGCCAGGTCGCGATCCGGCTGAAGAGCCGCACCGTCAGGCGGGCGCGGTCTTCTTGGAGGCACTTCTGCAAGGGGCCTTCAAAAAAGAGCTTCACCATCGCCATAACCGGGACGATTCCGGGCTCATTTACGGCACCTCCGGGGTCCCGAAAAGTTCGCGCAACGGCTTCCCATGGGGTTGTATTTATCGGTATGGGAAATCAGGGAACGCTTCGCTGAAAAAAAATCTAATGTGTTCTGTATTAGCTTTTCCGGAAAAAATTCATATATTTGCGGCACTTATGGAATAATTGGTTATTCAATGAGGGGACCCGGAGTCCCCTCTTTTATTACCGATATATTAAGATGACGAGTTCCATGGAAGGCAATCGGTTGAATCAAAGGGTCAGCGCCCTCCTGGAGGAGGCCCTGGCCGGAAGGCCCGACCTTTTCCTGATCGAGTTGAAGGTGAACCCCGACCAGAGCATCAGCGTAACGCTCGATGGAGACCGCGGGGTGAACCTGAAGGATTGCATGGACATCAGCCGGGCCGTCGAACATTCCCTGGACCGGGAAGAATTCGATTTCTCCCTGGAGGTGGGATCGGCCGGAGCCGCTGCGCCGCTGGAGCTGCCCAGGCAGTACGGCCAGCACATCGGGCGGACCCTGGAGGTGCTGCACGCCGGGTCCAGGACCGAAGGTACCCTGCTGGCGGCAGACGAAAAACAGATTACCCTGGGCTGGAAGGCCCGGGAGCCCAAGCCGGTAGGCAAGGGAAAACATACAGTTCGGAAGGAAACGATAATTCCCTTTCCCGACATTGAACAGGCAAAAGTTGTTTTAAAATTCTAATGGTAGATTAATTAAAGAATGGAAAATCTCGCATTGATCGAATCTTTCTCGGAGTTCAAGGACGACAAGTTCATTGACCGCGTGACCCTTATGGCCATCCTGGAAGAAGTGTTCCGGGCAGCGCTGAAGCGCAAGTTTGGCTCAGACGAGAATTTTGACATCATTATCAACCCCGACAAGGGCGACCTGGAGATCTGGAGGAACCGGGTGGTCGTTCCCGACGGAGAGGTTGAGGAACCCAACGAGGAGATTTCCCTTTCCGAAGCCCGGAAAATCGAACCCGACTTTGAGGTGGGGGAAGACGTGTCTGAGGAGGTGAAACTCATAGACCTGGGCCGCCGCTCCATCCTGGCGCTGCGCCAGAACCTCATCGCGAAGATTCACGAGCACGACAATACGACCATCTACAAGCAGTTCAAAGACCTGGAAGGCGAAATCTACACGGCCGAAGTGCACCACATCCGGCACAAGGCCATTATCCTGCTCGACGACGAGGGCAATGAGATTATCCTGCCCAAGGAAAAACAGATCCCTTCCGATTTCTTCCGCAAGGGAGACAACGTTCGTGGCATCATCGAAAGCGTTGAGCTGAAGGGGAACAAACCGCTCATCATTATGTCGCGTACCTCTCCGGTATTCCTCGAGCAGCTGTTCCACCAGGAAATCCCCGAGGTGTTCGACGGGCTTATCACCATCAAGAAGGCCGTTCGCATACCCGGTGAAAAGGCCAAGGTGGCCGTCGATTCGTACGACGACCGCATTGACCCGGTGGGCGCCTGTGTGGGGATGAAGGGGTCGCGCATCCATGGCATTGTCCGCGAGCTGGGCAACGAGAATATCGACGTGATCAACTGGACCAACAACCCCCAGCTGATGGTTACCCGGGCACTGAGTCCGGCTCGGGTTACCCAGGTAAAGCTCGACGACGAAAACAAGACCGCCCAGGTGTACCTGAAACCCGAGGAGGTTTCAAAGGCCATTGGCCGGGGCGGGCACAACATACGCCTCGCAGGGCAGCTCACCGGCTATGAGATCGACGTGTTCCGGGAAGGGGTGGAAGAAGATGTGGAGCTCACCGAATTCCGCGACGAGATCGAGGAATGGATCATCGAGGAATTGCGCAAGATCGGCCTCGATACGGCCCGTTCCGTACTCGAGCAGGACGTGGAAGACCTGGTGAAACGAACCGATTTGGAAGAGGAAACCATTTTGGATGTGATGCGCATCCTGAAAGAAGAATTTGAAGATTAAGCTATATATTAGCACTTTTATTTTAAAGCACGAAGGAATTCCATTTTATGGCAGATAATGCAACCATAAGGCTTAACAAAGTCCTCAGGGAACTCAACATCTCATTGGACAGGGCGGTAGACTACCTGGCCTCCAAAGGCCATCAGGTAGAGGCGCGTCCTACCGCCAAAATATCCGATGAGGTTTACCAGGTTTTGCTGGATGAGTTCCGATCGGACAAAAGCAGGAAGGTTGCCTCCAAGGAGATAGGGGAGGAGAAGCGGAAGGAGAAGGAAGCCCTCAGGCTGCAGCTCGAACAGGAGCAGGAAGAACGCCGCATGGCCCGCGAGAAGCGGCAGGCCGAAACAGAGGTGGTGAAGGCCCGGGCAGAACTGGCCGGCCCCAAAACCGTGGGTAAAATAGACCTGGATGCCCCCGCCAAGAAGAAGGAGGAGGAAGCCCCCAAGGCAGCAGAGAAAAAGCCGGAGGTGAAGAAGCCCGAGGTCAAAAAGCCCGAGGTGAAGAAGCCCGAGGTGAAAGCACCGGAGGTAAAAAAAGAGCCGGAACCGGCACCACCGGTAGTCCCCGCCCCCGTGGCAGATATACCGGAAGCGCCTGCAGCGCCTGAAAAATTAGAAACCGAATACCAGAAACTTTCCGGGCCAACGATCAAGGCGAAAATCGACCTTTCCCAGTTCGATAAGCCCAAGAAGAAAAAGGAAGAAAGCAAGGACGATAGCGACCGCAAACGCCGCCGCCGCCGCATTGCCAGCAAGACCGAACCCGGAGGCCGCGGGAAGGTGGCGGGCAAGAAACAGCGTTTTGCCGCCCCCAAGGTAGAGCCTACCGAAGAAGAGGTGCAAAAGCAGGTGCGGGAAACCCTGGAAAAGCTTCAGGGCAAAACCAAAAAGGGAAAAGGGGCCAAATACCGGAGAGACAAGCGCGACCTGCACCGACAGCAGACCGAGAAAGACCTGGAGCAGCAGGAACTGGAAAGCAAGATCCTCAAGGTAACCGAATTCGTTACGGCAGGCGAGGTGGCCACCATGATGGGCGTGCCCACTACCGATATTATCTCGGCCTGTATGTCGCTGGGTATCATGGTTACCATGAACCAGCGCCTCGACGCGGAAACATTGAGTATTGTTGCCGATGAATTCGGCTTCGAGGTCGAATTTGTAACCGCAGATATCGAACAAGCCATAGAGGAGGAGCCCGATGCGCCCGACGACCTCAAGCCAAGGGCCCCCATCGTTACCGTAATGGGTCACGTAGACCACGGTAAAACCTCCCTGCTCGACTATATACGCAAGGAAAACGTCATCGCCGGTGAGAGCGGGGGGATTACCCAGCACATCGGTGCCTATGGGGTAACCCTGGAAAACGGACAGAAGATTACCTTTCTCGATACGCCGGGTCACGAGGCCTTTACCGCCATGCGTGCGCGCGGGGCCCAGGTAACCGATATTGCTATTATCGTGATTGCGGCCGACGACGACATCATGCCCCAGACCCGCGAGGCGATCAGCCACGCCCAGGCAGCCGGCGTACCGCTCATATTTGCAATTAATAAGGTAGACAAACCGACTGCCAACCCTGAAAAGATCAAGGAAGGGCTGGCCAATATGAACCTGTTGGTGGAAGATTGGGGCGGTAAGATTCAGTCTCAGGACATCTCGGCCAAAACGGGATCGGGAGTTGCCGAACTGCTGGAAAAAGTATTGCTCGAAGCAGAATTGCTCGAGCTCAAGGCGAATCCAGACCGTCTGGCTTCCGGTACCGTGGTGGAAGCCTTCCTGGACAAGGGACGGGGTTATGTGTCTACGGTCCTGGTTGAAAACGGCACCCTTCGGGTGGGCGACTACCTGCTCGCGGGCACCTGCAGCGGCAAGGTACGCGCCATGCACGACGAGCGCGGCAAAGTGATCAAAAAGGCAGGGCCGGCTACTCCGATTTCGGTTCTCGGCCTGGACGGGGCCCCGCAGGCCGGAGACAAGTTCAACGTACTGGAAGACGAGCGCGAGGCCAAGCAGATAGCCGCCAAACGTTCCCAGCTGCTGCGTGAGCAATCGGTTCGCACCCAGCGGCACATTACCCTCGACGAGATTGGCCGTCGAATTGCCCTGGGCGAGTTCAAGGAACTCAACATCATTCTCAAGGGCGATGTGGATGGTTCCGTGGAAGCGCTGTCGGATTCATTCCAGAAGCTGTCGACCGATGAGATTCAGGTAAACATCATCCACAAAGGGGTGGGCGCCATAACTGAATCGGACGTGTTGCTCGCCTCGGCCTCCGACGCCATCATTATCGGCTTTAACGTTCGGCCCATGGGCAATGCCCGCGAACTGGCCGACAAGGAGGAAATCGATATCCGCATGTATTCGATCATCTACGACGCCATCAACGACGTGAAAGACGCCATGGAGGGCATGCTTTCCCCGGAGATCAAGGAGGAGGTAACCGGTACGGCTGAGATTCGCGAGATCTTCAAGGTCTCCAAAGTGGGCACGATCGCCGGTTGTATGGTAACCAGCGGCAAGGTGTTCCGCAATTCGCAGGTGCGCCTGATCCGCGACGGCGTGGTTATCTACACCGGAGAGCTGGCTTCCCTGAAGCGTTTCAAAGACGACGTGAAGGAGGTTTCGAAAGGCTACGACTGCGGTATGCAGGTGAAGAATTACAACGACATCCGCGAAAGCGACATTATTGAAGCCTTCCAGGAAGTGGCCGTCAAAAAGACGCTTTAGTCAATTTGAAAAGTTGAAGATTTGCCAATTTGGCAATGAGTGAATTTGATAAACATAAACTGCCGCCAGTCTTCGGATTGGCGGTTTTTTTTATTCCAGCTCAATAATCGGGGTGAAGATAATCGACCAACCAGTCTGATGCCAGGTGGTAACGGATTAAAAACGAAATGAACCTTTATCCTTGAACTTTGAACCAGCTGGCTGCCTACTGCCACTGCCAACTGCCTGCTGAAGGGCTACCGGTCTCCCGGCCGCAAGAGGAGCGCCCCTGGGTATTTCTTGCGCACCTCGAGGAATTCCCGCTCGGCGTCGAGGCGGTTTCTGAAGCGGCCCACCTGTACCCGGTAAGTCGGCGAATCGAAGACGATTTTAGCGGGCCAGTCGGGGAAATCGATTGCCGCTTCGGCCTTGAGTTCCTCGGCCATTGAAAAAGAGCCAAATCCTATCTGTATCGTATAATATTGGGTGTCGGAATTGCCCCGGGCGTATATATCCAGCAGTTTGCCAATGGCCGGGTCCTGTTCGACGGAAACGCGACCGTCCTGGGCCTGGCACATAAGGCAGGCTGCCATCAGAGAAACCAGCGTAAAAACTACCTTTTTCATAGGGTAATTCATTTGATGAGAACAGCGCCTAAAGGTACCTTTTTTAGGGCTTTCCACGATGTTTGGAACCATTATTTAGAACAATTATAAATTATTAATTATAGACTCTTTAAGACTTTCATAATAAAGTCAAAGTCTTATTTTTGTCGACAATTTAGCGCAAAAAAACCGCCCTGGAAACCCACTATTTTCGGGAGTTTTAAGTCAATAAACAGGACTAAAAAGCCTGTCTTTCGGGCCTGTGCGAGTGAGGGATGCGAAAAGCGTGCCAAGCTGGGGGGCCGAATGACAGAGCTCTAGAAATATTGAACGTCAACACATGAAAAAGGTTCTGAACCGCCAACCGTATCTTGCGATTTTTGGTTTTTGTCTAGCCGTTTCCCTGCTCCTATCCCCATCCCTTTCTGCACAAGACCAGGCCGCCGGGCCTGCGGCCACGCAACAGGCTGCCGCAGACAGCGGGGCGGGAAGCCCTTGCGGGCCAGGGGATCCGGCCAAGGGAAAGCAATTGTTCAATCAGAACTGTGCGGCCTGCCACGCGCTCGACCGGAAGATGACCGGCCCTGCCCTGGGCGGGGTAACCGCGCGTCTCACCGAACAGGAGGGACTGGACTGCGACTGGATATACAGCTGGATTAAAAACAGCCCTGGGGTAATCGCCTCGGGCGATGCTTACGCCAACCGCATTTACGGGGAATACAACCAGGCGGCCATGACGCCTTTCCCCACCCTGAGCAATCAGGATATCAACGACATTCTGGCCTATACCGAGGCCCCGCCCCCAGCGCCGGTCGCTGCAGCGACTCCGGCTGCCGGGCAGGCAGCTGCCGGCGATTCACAGGGGATCTCCAATGAATTGATCCTGGGGGCCCTGGCCCTGGTATTCGCCCTGCTGGTTATGATGCTGTTCCTGGTAAACCGCACCCTGCGCCGCATCGCAGAAGCCAATGGCATCGTGGTCGAGAAAGAAAAGGCCGAAAAGGGCCTGCCCATCTGGAAAGCCTTCGCCCAAAATCAGTTCCTGGTGCTGGTCACCTCCATTTTCCTGTTGCTGGCCGGGGCGTATTTCGCCTATAGCTGGATGATGCAGATCGGGGTGGACCAGGGTTATGCCCCGATACAGCCCATCCACTATTCGCACAAGATCCACGCCGGCGACAACGGTATCGATTGTAAATTCTGCCATTCCTCGGCCCGCGTTTCCAAAACCTCGGGCATTCCCTCTCTGAATATCTGCATGAACTGCCACAAGTCTATCTACGAATACAAGGGGAATCCGGAAGGGCCCTCTGCCGAAGATCTGGCCAAGGGCTACACCAATGAATTTTACACGGCCGAGATCAAGAAACTGTACGCTGCTGTGGGGTGGGACGAGCAGAATCAGAGCTATACCGGAAATTCAACCCCGGTAGAGTGGGTGCGTATCCACAACCTGCCCGATTTCGCATACTTCAACCACGCCCAGCACACAAGCGTGGGCAAAGTCGAGTGCCAGACCTGCCACGGGCCGGTCGAGGAAATGGAAATCATGTACCAGTACTCCCCGCTCACCATGGGCTGGTGCGTCAATTGCCACCGCGAGACCAACGTGCAGATGGAAGGCAATGCCTACTACGAAAAGATTCATGAGCAACTCGCCAAGAAATACGGGGTAGAAAAAGTAACGGCAGCCCAGATGGGAGGCCTTGAATGCGGCAAGTGCCACTACTAATCATCCAAGCAGCTAATTAGACAGATTGCATATGGCATCAAACAAGAAATATTGGAAAAGCGAGGCGGAATTATCCCCGAACGATTCCATTGTTGAGAAGCTGAGACAAAACGAATTCCCGGAGGAGATCCCGGTCGATGAATTTCTCGGGGATAAGGAGCAACTCGCTTCAGGCCAAACCAGCCGTCGCGATTTCCTCAAATACGTGGGCTTCAGCACGGCAGCCGCTTCCCTGGCAGCCTGCGAAGGGCCGGTGCGCAAATCGATCCCCTATGTAATGCAGCCCGAGCGCATCGTGCCGGGCGTTGCCAATTACTACGCCTCGACCATGGCCGACGGCTTTGACTTTGCCAGTATTCTGGTAAAGACCCGCGAGGGCCGGCCGATCAAGATAGAAGGAAATAAGCAGGCCGGAGTATTGGGCGGCACCAACGCCCGCGTTCAGGCCTCCGTGCTGTCTCTCTACGACAGCACCCGCCTCCAGGGCCCCCGCAGCGCCGAAGGCTATGTGGAATGGGATACCCTCGATGCCATGGTGAAGGCCAGACTGGGCAGCCTGCAGGGCACCGGCAAAAAAGCGGTGCTGCTGACGCAGACCTATGCGAGCCCCTCCACCGCGCGATTGATCGCCCAATTCCAGGAAGCCTACCCGGGAACAGAACATGTTACGTACGACCCTGTTAGCGAGGAAGCAGCCCTGGCCGCCTATGCCGAAAAATACGGCGAGCGCGCCCTGGCCGATTACGATTTTTCCAAAGCCGAATTGATCGTGTCCTTCGGGGCCGATATTTTGGGCGACTGGCAGGGGGGTGGCTACGACAGTGGCTATGCCAGGGGCCGTGTACCGAAGAACGGTAAAATGTCGCGCCACATCCAGTTCGAATCAAACATGAGCCTAACCGGGGCCAACGCCGACAAGCGTATTCCCCTCGGGCCGGCCGGCCAGAAAGTGGCCCTGGCCCAGTTGTACGCCCGCCTGAACGGCAGCAGTACTTCCGGGCAATTGCCGGAGGCGGCCGCCCGCGCCCTCGATTCCGTGGTAAGCGCCATCAGCTCCAAACGCGGCCAGGCCGTCGTGGTTACCGGGCTGGACGATACCGACGCCCAGGCCGTGGTCCTTGCCATCAACGAATTGCTTGGCAGCGAGGCCTTTGACCCGGCAGCCCCCCGCTATGTGCGGCAGGGCAACCAGCAGGCCGTTTCCCAGCTCCTCGCAGACATGCAGGCGGGTCGGGTAGGAGCCCTGATCATGGACGGGGTAAACCCGGCCTATTCGCTGCCCAACGCGGCGGCCTTTGCCGAGGCTCTGGCCCAGGTCGACCTTTCCGTGGCCTTCTCGACCAACCGGAACGAGACCACCGAACTTTGCCATTTTACGGCTGCGGCTTCCCATTATCTCGAATCCTGGGGCGATACCCAGATTAAAAAAGGACATTTCGGCCTTACCCAACCCGTGATCCGTCAGCTTTTCGACACCCGCCAGCTGCAGCAGAGCCTGCTGACCTGGATGGGATCGGAACAAAACTGGTACGACTATATCCGCGAAACATGGACCGCCGGCATCCTGGCCGGGGGCGACTGGAACCAGGCCCTCCACGACGGATTTTATGCGCCCGGGGCCATGGCCATGGCCGACCCCGAAACGGCAGCTGCCGAAGGGGCAGACAAGGAAAATGCTTCGGCCCCCGCTTCCGGGGAAGCACCGGCAGCACCTGCGATCACCGAAGCGGTCAGGCGTCTGGCCGGCGCTGCCGAGACAGGCATGAGCCTGGTGCTGTATACCAAAACGGGCATGGGCGACGGGCGCCAGGCGAGCAACCCCTGGCTGCAGGAATTCCCGGACCCTATTACCCGCGTCACCTGGGACAACTACGTAACCGTTTCCAAGAAGGATGCCCGCGAGCTCGGGCTCGTGAACGAGCATGTCGCCAACGGGGGGCTCGACGGCAGCTATGTAAACCTGACCGTTGGGGGAACCACCCTCTCTCAGGTTCCGGTTATTATACAGCCCGGTCAGGCCGAGGGGACCCTGGGTCTTTCCCTTGGGTACGGCAAGAAGGTCGGCATGAAAACCGAAATGCAGACCGGGGTGAATGCCTATGCACTCTACCAGGATTTCTGCCGCCAGCAGAGCGTAAGCGTGGAAAAGGCTTCTGGCATGCACGAGTTTGCCTGCATCCAGCTTCACAATACCCTGATGGGTCGCGGCGACATTATCAAGGAGGCTACCCTGGAGCAATTCAATACGGGCGACCCGGCCGAATGGAACCCGGTTCCCATGGTTTCTCTGGACCATCAGGAAGTGCCGGCAACGACCGTGGACCTCTGGGACAGCTTTGACCGTTCCGTCGGCCACCACTTTAATATGTCTATCGACCTGAATGCCTGTACGGGTTGCGGGGCCTGCGTTATCGCCTGCCACGCCGAAAACAACGTGCCGGTGGTTGGCAAACTGGAGATGCGCCGGTCGCGCGACATGCACTGGCTGCGCATCGACCGCTACTACTCCTCGGAAGAGACCTTTACGGCCGACAACCACAAAAAGGAGGAATTATCAGGAGCCCTGGGGTCCAAAGCCGGGTTCGAGGAAATGGAAGACGCGGCCGCAAATCCGCAGGTGGCTTTCCAGCCGGTCATGTGCCAGCACTGCAACCACGCCCCCTGTGAAACGGTTTGCCCGGTGGCCGCAACGGTCCACAGCCGCCAGGGACACAACCAAATGGCATACAACCGCTGCGTGGGTACCCGTTATTGTGCGAACAACTGTCCGTATAAGGTGCGTCGCTTTAACTGGTTCCTCTACAGCGACAACGACGAGTTCGATTACAACATGAATAACGATCTGGGCAAAATGGTGCTGAACCCCGATGTGAGCGTTCGTTCGCGCGGGGTAATGGAGAAGTGCTCCTGGTGCATACAGATGACCCAGAAGGCCATCCTCGACGCCAAGCGCGAAGGCCGTCCCGTTTCCGACGACGAATTCCAGACTGCCTGCTCCAACGCCTGCAGCAGCGGGGCCATCGTTTTCGGAGATATCAACGACCCGCAGAGTGAGGTATCCAGGCTCAAAGAGAGCAACCGGATGTATCACCTGCTGGAACAGGTGGGAACCCAGCCGAACGTGTTTTATCAGGTAAAGGTCCGCAATACCAACGAAGCATAACAAACGTACCAAACGAAAAAGAGATTCTATGGCGTCGCATTACGAAGCACCGATACGCAAACCCCTGGTTCTGGGCGATAAGGGCTACCACGATGTTTCCGTGGACATCGCCGCCCCGGTAGAGGGCAGGGCCAACAAGCAGTGGTGGATTGTCTTTTCCATAGCCCTGGCCGCTTTTCTTTGGGGCATCGGATGTATCATCTATACGATCTCGACCGGGATCGGCACATGGGGTCTGAACCGCACCGTAAACTGGGCCTGGGACATCACCAACTTCGTCTGGTGGGTGGGTATCGGGCACGCCGGGACCCTGATCTCGGCCGTTCTGCTGTTGTTCCGCCAGAAATGGAGAATGGCGGTGAACCGCTCGGCAGAGGCCATGACCATCTTTTCGGTTATCCAGGCGGGGCTTTTCCCGATCATCCACATGGGTCGCCCCTGGCTCGGGTATTGGGTGCTCCCCATTCCGAACCAGTTCGGGTCGCTCTGGGTAAACTTTAACTCGCCCCTGCTCTGGGACGTATTCGCCATTTCCACGTACCTCTCGGTCTCCATGGTGTTCTGGTGGACCGGCCTTTTGCCCGATTTCGCCATGATCCGCGACCGGGCGGTTAAGCCGTTCCAGAAGAAG
>DATIPV010000370.1:0-4425 GCA_035471525.1 Robiginitalea sp. | reverse complement strand
TGAGAATCAGACAAAAGATGTTGAATTATTAAACAGACAAGCGCTACCTTTGCGCCTTATTTATAAAAACAAGGTAAAGCGCTATTTCGAAGAGAATGATTGAGTATCATTACGAGACCGACTTTAAGCTCCCCGAACCCGAAAAACATACCGAATGGATTAAAAAGGCGATAGCCTCCAGGGGATACGGGGCGGAGGACCTCCGTTATATTTTTTGCAGCGACGCCTACCTGCTCGACATCAACAAAAGGTTTTTAAACCACGATTACTACACCGACATCATTACTTTTCCAGAGGACGGCGGAGGGATCAGAGGGGATATATTTATTTCCGCCGAACGGGTCAGCGAGAATGCAAAACGCTATAAGGTGCCCCCGGAGGAGGAAATGAGACGGGTTATGATACACGGCGTTTTGCACCTCGGGGCCTTACGGATGCAACCCGGGAGCAGCAGAAGGAGATGAGGAGGGAAGAAGACGCGTTGCTGAAATTGTTCCACGTGAAACACGGGTAATGTTTGCTGAAGAATACGATATTATTGTAGTGGGCGGAGGACACGCCGGTTGCGAAGCAGCGGCAGCCGCCGCAAATATGGGCTCAAGGACGCTGCTGGTTACCATGAACCTGCAAACCATTGGGCAAATGTCCTGCAATCCGGCCATGGGAGGGATCGCGAAAGGGCAGATTGTGCGGGAAATAGACGCCCTGGGAGGCTATAGCGGCATCGTGACCGACCGCTCCGCGATTCAGTTCAAGATGCTTAATAAATCGAAAGGCCCGGCCATGTGGAGCCCGCGGGCTCAAAACGACCGCATGCGTTTTGCTGAAGAATGGCGGTTGATGCTGGAACAGATTCCCGGACTGGATTTTTATCAGGAAATGGTATCGGCCCTGTTGCTGGAAGGCGACCGGGCAGTGGGCGTAAGGACTTCCCTGGGCATCGAAATACGGGGCAGGGCCGTGATACTGACAAATGGCACGTTCCTGAACGGCCTGATTCATATCGGAACGAAGCAAATGGGGGGTGGAAGGGCCGGCGAACGGGCTGCCACAGGGATAACCGAGCAATTGTCTGCCCTCGGCTTTGACACCGGGAGGATGAAGACGGGCACCCCGCCCAGGGTCGACGGCAGGAGCCTGGATTATTCCAAAATGATTCCTCAGCCGGGGGATGCCAGACCGGGTCGTTTTTCATATTTGCCCACCCCCAGGCTGACGCGGCAGATAGACTGCCACATGACGCACACCAGCGCCGCCGTACACGAGGTGCTCAGGGAGGGTTTCGATCGATCGCCCATGTTTAACGGCAGCATACAAAGTATCGGGCCCAGATATTGCCCGTCTATCGAGGACAAAATCAATCGCTTTGCAGAGAAGGACCAACACCAGATTTTCGTGGAGCCTGAGGGCTGGAACACAGTAGAGGTTTATGTAAACGGGTTTTCCACTTCCCTGCCGGAAGACGTTCAGTTTAGGGCGCTTCGGTCGGTAAAGGGGTTTGAGAAGGTTAAATTCTTCCGGCCGGGCTACGCCATCGAATACGATTACTTTCCGCCCACTCAGCTCCGAAACACCCTGGAGACAAAACTGGTACGGAATTTGTTTTTTGCCGGGCAGATCAACGGCACCACAGGCTACGAAGAGGCTGCTTCCCAGGGCCTCATGGCAGGTATTAACGCCCACTTGAAGTGCAGGGAAATGGATCCCTTTGTGCTGAGGAGGGACGAGGCGTACATCGGCGTTTTAATAGACGACCTGATTACCAAAGGGACCGAAGAGCCCTATCGGATGTTTACCTCGCGGGCCGAATACAGGACGCTGTTAAGACAGGACAACGCAGACTTGCGGCTCACGGAAAGGGGCTTTCGCATGGGGCTTGCAAATGCCGAGAGAATGAAGCGGGTGGAGAACAAAAAGGAACAGTCGCGCAAGCTGGTCGAGTTCTTTAAGAAAACCAGTTTCGATCCGGAAGAAATCAACCCCATCCTGGCCTCTGTAGGATCGCGGGAGGTAAAGCAGAGCGACAAGCTTTTTAAAGCCTTCTCACGGCCAAAGGTCCAGATGGCACATATGCTGCAGCTGCCGGCCGTTTTGAACTACGTGTCTGAGGAATCCCTGGGAGAAGAGGTTTTGGAGCAGGCGGAAATAGAGGTCAAATACTCAGGATACATCGAAAAGGAACGGGGAAATGCCGAAAAGCTCCAAAGATTGGAGGGGGTAAAAATCCCGGAAAACATCGACTATGACCAACTTCGCTCCCTCTCGTTCGAGGCGCGTGAAAAACTTTCAAAAATCAGGCCAGCCAACATTTCTCAGGCCTCCCGCATCAGCGGGGTTTCCCCTAGCGACATCAGTGTTTTGCTCGTATATTTAGGGCGATAAGTTCCACGTGGAACCTCAGACATGGAACAAACCAATCGAGAAGCCGCCGACCAAGTGTTCTTAAAGACTCGGGATTACCTGCTTTCCGGGGAGGAATTCGGGCTGGTTCGCAGGGGTCGGCACGGCCTGCTGCAAACCTGGCCCATGCCGCCCGACACAACGGCCTATTACAAATCAGAAAGGTATCTGTCTCATACCGATCGCAGCGGCACCTTTTTCGAAACGCTCTATCAAACCCTCAAGAAGGTTAACCTGCGCTCTAAGGCTCGCCTGTTGCAAAAGCTTGGAAATGTTCCGGGCAGGCTGCTCGACTTTGGCGCAGGCACAGGCGATTTTCTGTCAGTCGCCCGGGAAGCCGGATGGTCGGTTTCGGGAGTGGAACCAAACGAAGAGGCGCGTTTAAGGGCCCTGCAAAAAGGCGTGGACGTGTGGGCCGGCCTTGGCGCGCTCCCGGAAGGACAGTTCGACGCCATCACGTTGTGGCATGTTCTGGAGCACGTTCCGGATCCGGAGAAGATTATTGGGGAGCTCCGCCATCGGTTAAAGCCGTCGGGGCACATAATTGTGGCCGTGCCCAACTACAGGTCTTTCGACGCTCGATTTTATGGGGCACATTGGGCCGCTTACGACACCCCGAGGCACCTCTGGCATTTTAGCAGGCCGTCGCTCAGGGCGCTGTTCCGCGAGGGAGGGTTTGATCTGCAGGCGGAACGGCCGCAATGGCTCGACGCGTATTATGTGTCCTGGCTGTCCGAATCGTACCGCAAAAACTTTTTCGCCCCGGTTCGGGCCTTTTGGGTTGCCTGTTATTCCAATCTGGCAGCGCTGCGCACCGGAGAGAGCTCTTCCCGCATCTTTATTTTCCGCAAGAGGGCCGAATAATCCTGAAGCGGCCCTTTTCGAAGCCCCTGCCCAACGAATACAGCCCCGGGACCCCTTCCCGCGCCGCACTGGGCGATCGGCCCGCAGAGCCGCCGATTTGAAGCCCCTTTCCATAGTCAAAACAAATGATTTGCCTGCCAACCATAATATTTGTAGATACCTTAAAAGAGGAAGGCCGAATTGTGATTTCCGATGCGTTGGGAGCGTATTGCTTTTTATACTTTTGCCGAGCAAATCAAAATTGGATGCCATGAAAAAAATACTTGTAGTAGCCGTAGTTCTCCTGTTAGGGAGCTGTCAACAGAATAAGATCGGATTCGTAGATTATGCGAACCTGATGGACGGGTATCAGCGAAAAAAAGACCTGGAGGCCAACTACCAGCTCAAGGCCGAAACCTATTCCCGCAAGCGCGACAGTATTTCGCAGGTGTTCCAATTGGAAGCTCAGGGCCTGCAGACGCGCACGAAGGGGATGTCGCAGGAGATGGCCCAGGAAGAGTTCAATGTGCTCCAGCAAAGGGGACAGCTCATTGGTCAGCAGCTGCAGCAGGAAGAACAACTCATGCAACAAATGGGCCAGCGGAACATGGACTCCCTCATCATGGATGTTAAGGCGCGGATCCAGGTCTACGGTAAGGAAAACGGGTATGACTACATCCTGGCCGGGGGCGACGGAGGATCTGTCCTGTATGGACAGGAAGCACAAGACATTACTGAGGCCCTGCTGAAATTGCTCAACGAGGAATATAAAAAGTAACCGGCCCCTGAGGCCCGGCGGCTATAGCTGAAGCAGGAAGATCAGAAAAACGGCCGGGACGAAATAGATGACGACGGTACGGGCGCCATCGTAGTCCTTTGCCACCCGCTGCCCCAACAAAAGCATCAGGAGGGCCAAATTGGCGAAAACCGCCCCCACAAAAGCCATATTCGCCGAAAAGCCGAGCAATAGTTCCAGCAAGCCCAGCAGACAGAAGAGGCCCGCGGCTGTCTCCGTCAGCAGGAGCACGGCGAACAAGAACGGGACCATGCG
Organism: Robiginitalea sp.; assembly: GCA_035471525.1. Lineage (GTDB taxonomy): Bacteria > Bacteroidota > Bacteroidia > Flavobacteriales > Flavobacteriaceae > Robiginitalea. The sequence goes on along the minus strand of DATIPV010000370.1, from coordinate 131 downwards.
CTTAAACGGGGTTTTCGAGAAATGGGAGGTAAGCCATTCCAGGTTATCTCTCCAGCAAAGAATTTTGTCCACCCCGCTTTGCAAGAAGGTAATGGCCAGGAAGGCCAGGAGCAGTATTTCTGCGGAGTGTT
>DATIPV010000369.1:0-5979 GCA_035471525.1 Robiginitalea sp. | reverse complement strand
GCTCCGGCTCCAGTAAAATTCCACCTCCTCCTCGAAGATGATATAGATGCTCGAGAAGCCGAACATGGAATTGCTGCGAATGGTCCGAACCCCGGGAATGCCCAGCAAGGTGGCGGTAAGAGGGTAGGTAATCTGGTCTTCTATGTCCTGGGGCGAACGGCCTGGCCAGTTTGTGAATACGATCTGCTGGTTCTCCCCGATATCCGGTATGGCATCTACGGGTACCGGGTCGGCAGGCAGAAAGCTGAGATGTCGGTCGAAGGGCGCGTTAACGGTTCCCCACCCTACGAACAACACGAGCATCAAGACAGCGACCAGCTTGTTCTCGATCAGGAATTTAATGGCTTTATTCAGCATGGAAACGGGTATTAGACATTTGAACCTACCGGGAGACCCGGCATAAAAGGGAACGGGCCGCCGGCTTGGGGCCGCGGCCGTCATTCAAATGCTAACCCATCAAATCAGGAAAACCTGTTGCTGGACGGAGATGTTCCGTATCAGTTTGGGTGGAGAGTATTCCTTAAAGGGGATAAAAGCCTCCCGAAGGGGTTCCGGACGGACCACTACATAAGGGCCTGCCGGGATGGACACCCAGACATCCGGGGGCGCCTGCAGGGCAGATGCGACCGGGGCCTTCAGGTTATCCTGCCCGATCACCACCACTTCCTGGTCGCTGCAGCAGCCCATAGCTGCCGTCAGGGAATCGTCCATGGACATTCCGCAGCCTTCGGCCTTGTGAAATAAACCCATATCTACCAGGCTCCGACCACAAAAGTGCATGTCCACGCTGAATGACAGGGTGGAAAACAGAAGCAAAAACGCCAGCAGCATGGCGCCGGTTTTATGAAATAATGAATTCATTCCAATCCCAAAACTACAAAATTATGCCAAATATTGCCCTTTTTAAGAGAACTTTGACGCTGCCTCCGCCAATCGCCGGCCCGGTCAGAGCACCTGAAACCCCTCAGGAAACGGGTGCGAATCGTCAATAATCAGGGTGTTGTAACCGTGCACCCAGGCCGATCCCCTGATCTCAGGGATAATGGCAGGCTGGTTCCCTACCCGGGTCTCTCCCACGATGCGCCCTTCGAAGCGCGAGCCGATGTAACTCTCGTGGATAAAGGGTTCGCCCGGCCGCAGCCTGCCCTGGTGGTACCACTGGGCCATACGGGCCGAGGTGCCGGTCCCGCAGGGCGAGCGGTCGATGGCATTGTCGCCGTAAAATACCGCATTGCGGGCCGTGGCGTCGGGTGTCTGAGGATTCCCGGCCCAGAGCACGTGGCTGAGGCCCCTTATTTTCGGGTCTTCGGGGTGCACAAACCGGTCGGGGTAGGCCTCGCGCACAGTTGCTCTTAACTCGCGGCTGAAGCGGATCAGATCCGAGGCCGAAAAGTGATCCAGGCCCTGAAAATTGGCCTGTATGTCCACAATGGCGTAGAAATTCCCGCCGTAGGCCACGTCGAGGGTCAGGTCGCCCAACGCGCTGTGCCTTACCTGCACTCCTTCCGCTGCCAGGAAGGAGGCCACATTGGTAAGAGCCACCCATTCCACCTTATCGCCCTTGCGGCCGTAGCGGATGTGCACGAGCCCTGCCGGGGTTTCGAGCCGCACCTCCCCCTCTTTCTTCGGGATTATGAGCCCCTCCTCGATGCCGATGGTGATGGAGCCGATGGTGCCGTGCCCGCACATGGGCAAACAGCCGCTGGTCTCGATAAACAGGATCCCCAGGTCGTTGGCCGGGTCGGAGGGCGCGTAGAAAATGCTGCCGCTCATCATGTCGTGTCCCCGGGGCTCGAACATGAGGCCTTTTCGTATCCAGTCGTATTCAGCCAGGAAATGGAGGCGCTTTTCCCCCATGTCGCGGCCTGTTAGTCTGGGGCCGCCCTGGGCGACCACCCGAACGGGGTTTCCGGCCGTATGGCCGTCTATGCAGGTAAAGGTATGCCGTGCCATGGATCTATTCAGGGTTTTTGAGCTTCTGCGATATAGGCGCGGATCCGCCGGGTCAGGATGGGCAAGGTTACCGTGCCTTCCTCGAGGATTTTTTCGTGGAATTCCCGGATGTCGAAGTCGCTGCCCAGGGCCTCTTCGGCCTCCCGCCTCAGTTTGCGGAGGGTGATCTCTCCCATCTTGTACGCCAGGGCCTGCCCTGGCCAGGCGATGTAGCGGTCGGTCTCGGTACGGATCTCGTGCAGCGACAGGGCCGTGTTTTCCCTCATGTAATCCAGGGCCTGCTGCCGGCTCCAGCCCAGGGCGTGCATGCCCGTGTCGACCACCAGGCGGCAGGCGCGCCACATTTCGTACGTGAGCTGCCCGAATCGGTCGTAGGGCGTCCGGTAAATCCCCATATCGGCCGCCAGGAACTCCGAATAGAGCCCCCACCCCTCCCCGTAGGCCGAGAGGTACAGCCGCCGGCGGAAGGCCGGGATGCGCTCCGAGAGCTCCTGGTTCAGGGCGCCCTGCAGGTGGTGGCCGGGCACTGCCTCGTGGGCGGTCAGTGCCGGCAGCGTATAGAGCGGGCGGCTGTCGAGCTTATAAGTATTGACCAGGTAGGTGCCCGAGGCCGTCTCAGACCGGGGCGGGGAATACCGCCCTCCCGTGTATTTCGGGGCGATGGCGTCCGGCACGGGCGAAACCCCGTAGGGCCGCCTGGGCAATGTTTTAAAGAACTGGGGCAGGGTGGCGTCGATGCGCTTGGCGATATCGCGGGCCTCCCGCAGCAGGGCCTCCGGCGATGTTACATAGAATTGAGGATCGGTGCGCAGGAATTCCAAAAAATCGGGAAAGGTCCCCTCAAAACCCAGTTCCCGGATAATAGCCCCCATTTCGGCCCGGATCCGGGCCACCTCATCCAGGCCGATGTTGTGGATGTCCTGGGCCGTGTAATCGGGTGAGGTGGTGTAGAAATTGATGCGGTTCTGGTAGAATTCGGCACCCCCGGGCGTGGATGAGACCCCGATGTCTGTGCGCGTGCGGGGCAGGTATTCGCTCTCGAAAAACTGTTTGATGGCTCGGAAGGCCGGCACCACGCGGGTCTCGATGGCCTCCCGGGCGGCAGTCAGCACCGAATCGCGGAAAACCGGGTCCCATTGTTGCGGCATATTCTGAAAGGGGCCGAAAAAGGCGCTTGCGCGGTAGTCGGAGACGATGTGGTCGTCGTAGGTGGCCTCGTAGCCCTCAAACATGACCCTGGGTTGCGAATTTCCCCGGCGAAGCCCTTCGCGCATCAGGACGAAGTGCTCCTCGGCAAACTGGGGAATGGCGTTGAGCACCTGCAGGTACCGGCGCGCGTCATCTGGGCGGATCAGGGGACGGATGCGGTAGTTCAGGTTCAGGTGGAAGCCCTGGTCGGCCTGGATGGGGTTCAGGTGCATGCCGAAACGGTATTCGTCTACCTGGTCCTGGAGGGTAAACCGGAGCAACTCCAGCGAGATACGGTCTGATTCCCCCAGGGAATCGGCCCGGATGCTTCTGGTTTCATCGAGCCGGGCAGAGGCGAATTCGGCATCGGCCCTGAAGCGCGCCTCGGTATGCAGTCCCAGAGGATATTGTTTCCAGTCAACGGGTCGATAGGCCTCAATACGGGCGAGCAGGGTATCGAGCAGGGCCTTGGCCGGGGCCGCCTGCTGGGACCAGGTCCGGGGTGCTGCCAGGCACAGCAGCATCAGCAGCAACAGCTTGATTCTCTTCATATCACAGGGCTTTACGGGTATACATGCCGTTAACCAGGCGCTGTATCCCAAGTGGGTTGGCGTCCCAAAGGGCCTCCGGCAGGAGCGCCTCGGGACAGTTCTGATAGGCGACGGGCCGGGCCCACCGCAAGATGGCATCGGTGCCCACGGAGGTAAAGCGGGCATCCGTGGTGGCCGGGAAAGGCCCGCCGTGCTGCATGGAAGGGCAGACCTCCACCCCCGTGGGGACCCCGTTGAAAAGGACGCGGCCGGCCTTCTCGCTCAGGAGGGAAACCAGGGTCTCTGCCCCTGATAATTCCGTTGCGTCCCCGATAAGGGCCGCTGTAAGCTGTCCATCCAGCCCCGACAGGAGGGCCTCCAGTTCGGCCCGGTCCCCGCAGCCCACCACCAGGGTAAAGGGCCCGAAAACCTCTTCCTGCAGGCGCCTGTTTGAGCCGAAATCGGCCCCGGAAACCCTGGCCACCGTCGCCGGTACCCGGTTGGGTCCCGCGGGTTCGTCTTCAGGGGTTACCAGCACTACCCCCGGTTGGGCCAGCAACTGCTTGCGGGCCGATCGATACCGGTCGGCGATTTGGGCATGCAGCATGCAGGAGGCAGGAATGCCCGCCATAGCCGCTGCCAGGTCTTTTATGAACGTATCCAGGGCCGGGCTTTGCACGGCCAGCAGCAGGCCTGGGTTGGTACAGAACTGCCCTGTGCCCAGGGTTACCGATTGGGCATAGGCCCCGGCCCATCCCGACTCTGTTTTCAGGGCAGAGGGCAGGAGCACTACCGGGTTGATGCTTCCCATTTCCGCAAAAACAGGGATCGGAACCGGGCGCTGTTGTCCGAGCCGGGCCAGCGCCAGGCCGCCCTGCTGGCTGCCGGTGAAGCCGACGGCTGTCGTATGTCTGTGGGTGACCAGCCGCTCCCCCAGCTGGTGCGACACTCCCTGCAGGTGCGAAAACACCCCGTCGGGCATGCCGGTTTCCCGCCCCGCCTGAACGATGCAACGCGCCACCAGCTCGCCGGTGGCCGGGTGCATGGGGTGCCCCTTGACCACCACGGGGCAGCCCGCAGCCAGGGCCGAGGCCGTATCGCCCCCGGCCGTCGAGAACGCCAGTGGGAAATTGCTGGCCCCGAAGACCACTACCGGGCCAAGGGGTTGCAGGCACTTGCGTATATCGGGCTTGGGAAGGGGCTGGCGATCGGGCTGGGCAGTATCGATGCGGGCGTGCATCCAGGAGCCCTCTTCGGCCAGGTCGGCAAAGGCGCGGAGCTGGCCCATGGTGCGGCCCAGTTCGCCCCGGGCCCGCCCTTCAGGGAGGCCCGATTCGGCCGTATAAGCTGTGACGATGCCATCTGCAGAGCCTTCCAGTTCAGTGGCTATGGCCCGTAAAAACTGGGCGCGTCGGGCACCGCCCAGCCTTGCAAAGGGTTCGCTGGCAGCCCGGGCCGCCAGAAGGGCCCGGTTCACTTCGGCTTCGGTCGCTTCCAAAAACGTCCAGGGGTTTTCGGTCCCTTTTTGCGGATTGCTACTTTTAAAGGAAAAGGAGCCGGCGGCGGATTCGGAAAAACCGATCCATTGCCCCCCGGTGATTGGCAGTTGCGTCATGTGGGATTATTTTGTTACCGGGGGGGATTCCCCCTGGTTCATTGATTTATAACCATTTGTGGTAGTCCGGCAGGGCCGGGCGTACCTTCAGGGAGCGATCGAGCACCCCCTGCACCCGTTTCCGTTCCTCCCCGGCCAGAGGCAGGCGGGGCGGGCGCACGTTTTCGGTCCCCAGGCCGGTGGCCACTTCGGCCATTTTGATGTTTTGTACGAGCTGCGGGCTGATATCCAGCTCTAACAGCGGCAGGAACCAGCGGTACAGGGCGCGGGCCTCTTCGAGCTTCCCTGCCCTGGCCAGGGCATACACGGCAACCGTCTCGGCCGGGAAGGCGCACACCAGGCCGGCTACCCACCCGTCGGCCCCCATGAGCAGGCTCTCCAGGGCCAGGGTATCAACCCCTGTCAAAATAGCCAGTCGGTCGCCGAAACGGCTCCTGAGGCGGGTAACGTTCGAAACGTCCCGGGTCGATTCCTTCACCGCCTGTATGTTCGGGCAGCTGGCCAGCAAGTCTTCGAACATGTCTCCGGTAACCTCGATCCCGTAGTCTACCGGGTTGTTGTAGATCATAATGGGCAGGTGGGTGGCATCGGCCACCGCCTTGAAAAAGACCACGGTCTCACGGGAGGTGGCCTTGTACCGCATGGGCGGCAGCAGCATGAGCCCGTGAGCCCCGTCTTCAGCCGCCTGTTTGG
>DATIPV010000368.1:0-2208 GCA_035471525.1 Robiginitalea sp. | reverse complement strand
TGGTGTCGAGCACCTCGTCTTCCTGGTTGCGGCTGTTCTTGAGCACCACTTCGCTCCGCGTGCAGGCATAGGCCTCCTCATAGGCCATGGGCAGATTAAAATGGGTCAGGATGGTCTCGATATGGTTGTCGCGCCGGCCTTCGGGGTAATCGTTGATGATGGGTCGAAAATACCCTACCCGGGCCATTTTTCCGAGCAACAGGCGCATCAGGCCCAGGGTTAGGATCGACTTTCCGCTGTTGGCCTCGATGGTGGCGATATAGATGGCTTTGTTCATGCGTGCTGGTGTATTCGCTCGGCAAAGGTAGGGCATTGCCCGGGTCTATAAAAGGGTAAAATCCGGTGCCGGGACTCGAAATCCTGTGCCCGAAAATGACTTTTGCCAGCCGGGGCTCATGACACACATCATTTACAGGATAAGGTGCCAGGCGTACCTTTGGCAAAAATAGACCCCCATGAAATCCATCCTCTACGCCACTGATTACTCGAAAGCCTCCCTTGCCGCCCTGCACTCCGCCCAGGCCCTGAGCGTGATGCTCAAGATGCGGTTGGTGCTCACGCACGTTTATGACCTCCCAACCGCACTGGGTACCCCCCTGGAGGGGGCATTCCCCGACCTGCGACTCAATTCCCAGGCCCATAACCGCACCAAACTGCAGGCCTTCTACGACCAGCACCGGCTCCCCGACCAAGCTCCGGTGGAACTCTGCATCGAACCGGCCGAGAACATGTCGGTACTTTCGGGCATTATCTCCAAAGCCAATGAATGGAATGCCCGCTTTATCGTGGTTGGCATGAAAGGGGAGCACCTGGTCAAGGAGATGGTAATGGGCAGCACCACCAAAAAGCTCATCGACAAGGCCCCCTGCCCGGTTTTGGCAGTGCCGACCGACCACCAGTTCGGCAAGGTTTCGACCCTGGTGTATGCCACCGATTTTGAGCTGGAAGACCTTCGGGCCCTCGAAAAGGTCGTAGACCTGGCCAAGGCCCTGGGATCTGAAATACGGGTGGTTCACGTTACCAGCGACAAGGAGTACTACGGCCCGGCCCAGATGGAATGGTTCAAGGCCATGCTCCAGGAACGGGTCCGCTACGACAAGATGTACTTCGAACTGCTGGAGTCGGACGATGTGGTCCACACCCTGGAGGACTATTCCAATCACCTGGGGGCAGGCCTTATCGGCATGCTCGAAAGGGCCCAGAAAAGCGGCGCGAAAAAGTGGTTCCACCGCGACCTGGTCAAACAGATGGCTTCCAACAACAGCATCCCCCTGCTCAGCTTCAACGAGCAGAACCTGCAAACGTACTTCTACTGAAGACGGGCTTGTAAGGACCCTCTCAGCCCAGTTGCGGCAAGATCAGCAACGGGAGCTCGCTCTCGAACGCCACCCGTTTGAGCACGGGTTCGCGGGTCAGGGTCTCAAAGAAGGGGTGGCGGTGGTGTACCAGGGCTATCAGGTCTGCTTCTGATTCGCGGCTGTAGCGGGTAAGGGTGCGGCTCACCTTCCTGCCCAGCGGGATTTCCTCGAACTTGTGGGACACCTGCTGCAACAGGGCTTCCAATTGCTTCTTATGGGCTTCCTGAGATGGGCTCAGGCGGAATTCGGCCGCCGCGTAGACGATATGGATTTTGGCCTTCCAGTCGCTCACCAGCTCCAGGAGCGGCTGCAATTCATAGGCTTGGAAAGCGCGCAGGTAATCTGTTGGGAAAATCACTTTCCGCAGGCGTTGCAGGTCGTACGATTGGGGCACGGCAAGGATCGGCCGGTTTTTCACCGCCCGGATTACGCGAACCGTATTGCTGCCCAGGAAAACCCGTTTGGCCCCAGTGGCGCCCTGGGTTCCCATAACGATCCCGTCGATGTTTTCGGAGTCGAGCAGTTCGCGGATAACGGCGGTGGGCTCGCCCTGCCGGCACCGGGTGCGGAAACGGTGATGCGGGTTGTGGTATTCCTTCGCAAGGTAGCCGGTTACCCCGGCCATCTTGGCCTCCGATTCCTTTTTCAGCTCTTCGTAAAGCGCCCAGAGCTGCTTTTCGCCCCGATCTGCCAGCACGTGGCTCACCCCGGGCTGGTAGGCATTGAGGATCAGGAATTCGCACTGCTGCCTGTCATATATCTTGAGCGCTGTAAACAGGGCATTCCACGCATTGTTGGAAAAATCGGTGGGCAGCAATATCGTTTTCATCTCAAAGCGTTTAGGATACGG
>DATIPV010000367.1:0-2973 GCA_035471525.1 Robiginitalea sp. | reverse complement strand
CTGGAAAAGCTTCATCGACTGGTTCTGGAACCCGAAAAAGTCGTCGCCTGACACGGCCATGAAAACCGGCATGGGGTTTTCAGGGATCTTCTGCAGGTCGAGCACGTGCAGGGCCCCGTAAATGGGGGCTGCAAAATCGGGCCGATCAGAATCGGAAGTATAATTGAGGGCAGCGGCAGCCGCCAGGGTCCCCCCGGCCGAAAAACCGATAATGCCAACCCGGTCGGGCTGTACCCCGTATTGTGCCGCATGGGCCCGCACCCAGGCAACGGCCGCCAGGCCATCGGCCTTGGCCAGCTCGATGTAGGGGGCCATCTGCCGGTCCATGTCTTGCTGGCTGTTTTGCAGTTTCTCCCTGAATTCCTGCCCGGGGTTTTCCCCCGTGGGCACCAGGCGGTACCGCAGCACAAAGGCGGCAATGCCGTGCTCGGTACACCAGGCGGCCACGTCGTTTCCCTCGTTGTCGATGCTCAGCAGGTGAAACCCGCCCCCGGGGGCTATGATGAGGCCTGTGCCGGTAGCTTTCGAAGGCTCAGGCAGGAATACGGTCAGGGTGGGCTGCGAAACGTTGGAAACACGGCGCATGCCGTTCTGCGGGTTCACCTGGGTGCGTTCCCCCCCTTCCCAGACCATGCCGGGCTGGTTGGCCTTCGACGGAAGGGAAATCACTTCATTGCCGGCCGGTTGCCCGAAAAGGGCAGCGGCTGTGAACAGCGTGCAGACCGATAGGGCGGTCCGATGCCACTTTTTGCTTTTCATCCTATACCTGTCATTTTTGAGTTGCGATTCGTTTGGGCCCCTGGGAATGAGCGCTATTGTTGTTCCTGCATCCCGATACGGCTTATTTCCGCTGCCACTTCAAAGGAATACGTTCCCGATTCCAATGCCAGCCGTACCTTACCTTCCAAAGCGTCGAGCCGGCGAAGGCCCGATGCCTTGTCGAGGGCCCGGCCGTTTTCGCGCACGGTTTCATAGGTTCCGTAGGGCATTACCAGCTCCGCTTGCGTATTGACCGGCACCTGCACCCGCAGCACATACTTCCCGTTTTCAAAGGCCCAGGAGCTACTGATTTCGCCGTAATAGGTCTGCAGCTGCCCCCCGGCGTGCTCCAGCCCCGCCCCGGGGGTGGGTGCGATGCGGAAATGCCGGTAGCCCGGGCCGTCTTCGAGGGCCTGAATGCCTGCCACGTGCTGGTACATCCAGTCGCCGATGGCCCCGTAGGCGTAGTGGTTGTAGGAGTTCATAGAAGGCACCTGGAAGCTGCCGTCGGGCTTGATGCCGTCCCACCGTTCCCAAATGGTGGTGGCCCCCATGGTAACCGGGTATAGCCAGGAGGGGTACGATTGCTGCATCAGCAGCCGGTAGGCCACATCGGCATGGCCGTAGCGGCTCAGCACGTGGGCCAGGTAGGGGGTGCCCAGAAAGCCGGTGGTCAGGTGGTAGCCGTAGCTTTCGATGTTCTCCACCAGGCGGTCGGCTGCCTGCTGGCGCAGCCCCTCCGGGAGCATGTCGAACTGCAGGGCCAGCACATACGCGGTCTGGGTGCCGGAAACCAGGCGACCCGTTGCGGTAAGGTATTCACGCCGGTAGGCTGCTTTCACTTCCTCGAGGAGCTTTGTATAGGCCTGAATATCTTCCGCCTTGTTGAGCACCCTGGCTGCCCTGAGCAGGAGCCCCGTGGAGTAGGCGTAGAAACTCTGGGCGATCAGGTACTTGTCGGTAACCGCCGACCGCCCGTCGTTGTCGTCGTGGGGACGGTAGAAGAGCCAGTCGCCGAAGTGGAAGCCCGTGTTCCAGAGATCGTCGGTGCTTCTGGAACGGATGAATTCCACCCAGGCCTTCATGCTGGGGTACTGGGTTTCCAGCAGCTCCCGGTCGCCGTAAAGCAGGTAGCTTTCCCAGGGGATGATGGTGGAGACGTCGGCCCACCCGGCGCTGCCGGAGGCATTGGGCCCCAGCACGTTGGGTACCACAAAGGGCACAGAGCCGTTGTCGAGCTGGTCGGCCGCCAGGTCTTTGAGCCATTTCGAAAAGAAGGCGTTCACGTTCCGGTTGTAGGCCGCCGTGCGGAAAAAGGCCTGGGCGTCGCCCGTCCAGCCCAGGCGCTCGTCCCGCTGCGGGCAGTCGGTCGGCACGTCGAGGAAGTTCCCGCGCTGCCCCCATTGTATATTGTGCTGCAATTGGTTCAGCAAGGGGTCGGAGCTGGTGAAGGTCCCCGTGGGCTCCATGTCGGAGTACAGGGCAACAGCCGTCATATTTTCGGCAGAGGGCGTAAACCCTTCCACCTTCACATAGCGGAACCCGAAGAAAGTAAAATGGGGTTCCAGCACCTGCCCGGTACGCCCGTTGAGGATATAGGTGGCCAATTGGTCGGCCGCCCGCAGGTTGTCGGTGTAGAAATTGCCCTCCTTGGTGAGCACCTCCGCGTGTTGGAGCGTCACTTTTTGCCCGTGGGTGCCCGTGAGCCGCAATTGCACCCAACCCACCAGGTTCTGCCCGAAGTCGACCACTGTTTCCCCCTGAGGGGTAGTCATGATCTGGACAGGTTTAAAGGTCTCGTGCTTGCGCACCGGCTCGTTCTCGGTGGCGATCAGGTTGGCCTTTCCGAAGGATGCCACCCGCACCGGCTGCCAGGCGCTGTCGTCATACCCGGGCGTATCCCAGCCGTCGAGCTCCCTGGTGGAGTCGTAAGTCTCCCCGTCGTAGATCTCCGAGTTCAGGATCGGGCCCGTGCGGCTCACCCAGCTGCTGTCGCTCACCAGGCGTTCAGTCGTCCCATCCGCAAAAGTGATCTCGAGCTGCAGCAGGAGCGAAATGTCTTTGCCGTAATGGTCGCGGCTGTCGGCCCAGGCCAGGTAATCGCGGTACCAGCCGTTGCCCAGCACGGCCCCGACAGCATTGGCCCCCTCCCGGAGCAATCCGGTGACATCGTACTGCTGGTATTGCAGGCGGGTCTGGTAGCTGGTCCAGCCC
>DATIPV010000366.1:0-5550 GCA_035471525.1 Robiginitalea sp. | reverse complement strand
ACCGTCGTAGACATAGAGACCACCGGCAACGGAATCCAGGGCAACCGGATTACCGAAATCGCCCTGTACAACATCGATGGCGACCAAATCGCCGATTCGTTCAGCAGCCTGGTAAACCCGGAGTGCGAGATTCCGGCTTTTATCACCGGCCTCACCGGGATTACCACGGCCATGGTGCGTCGCGCCCCGCGCTTCGGGGATTTAGCCCCGCAGATCGCCGCCTTTACCGAAGGCCGGGTGTTTGTAGCCCATTCGGTCAATTTCGACTACCCCATTGTCCGGGCCGAATTCGCCCGCTGCGGACAGGCCTTCCAGCGCAAAAAGCTCTGTACCGTGAGACTTTCGCGCAAGGTATTCCCGGGCCTGCGCTCCTATAGCCTGGGCAAGCTATGCAGCAGCCTGGAGATTCCGCTCCACGACCGGCACCGGGCCGCCGGCGACGCCCGGGCCACTGCCCTGCTCCTGCAGCGTATCCTGCGCCACCCGCAGGGCGGCGAAACCGTTCGCTCCTTCCTGAACGCCCGTTCCCAGGAAGCCACCCTGCCCCCCCAGCTGCCCCGGGCTTCCTTCCTGCGCCTGCCGGAGGCCCCCGGTGTTTACTACTTCAAGGACCCGCGCGGCGCCATCCTCTATGTGGGCAAGGCCATCAACCTGCGGAAAAGGGTATTGGGGCATTTTTACGATACTTCCGAGAAAGAGCGGCAACTCTGCCGGCTGACCTCCGAAATCGATTACGAACTGTCGGGTTCCGACCTGCTGGCGCTGCTCATGGAGGCCGTGGCGATCAAACGGCATTTTCCCCCCTTCAACCAGGCCCAGAAAAACATCCGCCCCGCTTTCGGGCTTTTTAGGTACCAGGACCGGGACGGTATCTCGCACCTGGCGGTGAACAGGCTCCGGAAAGGCCAGCAGGCTTCCCGGGTCTTTTACAACCTGGCCGACGCGCGGCTCTTCCTGGAACGGCTCTGTTCCGATTACGAACTCTGCGCCAAATACTGCCACCTGCAGGAAGGGGTCGACCGCTGCAGCCATTTTCGGGTACCCGTGTGCCGGGGCATCTGCCGGGGGGAGGAAAAACCGGAGGCGTACAACGCCAAAGTGGAGGAGGCCCTGCACAGCCTGAGGCCTACGGGCGAGCACCTGATTATCGGGGAACAGGGCCGCAGCCCTGAGGAACAGGGCATTATCTGGATGGAAGACGGGGCTTTCCGCGGCTATGGTTTTGTGGAACGGGACAGGTCCCTGGAAGGCCTGCCCGAACTGGAAGCGCTCATCGAACCCCAGCCTCGCTACCCGGAAACCGACCGGATCCTGGAAGCTTACCTCCTGAAAAACCCGGGCCGTGCCAAACGGATCCAGAACGGGTAAGGGACGCCAGTTGCCGGGTTTGCCTGAAGGTTAATCGAGCTTGTTATACTGTCGGATCACATAAAGCAGCCAAACAATAAAAACCAGGCCGACGAAGATGGAATAGGCGAGCACGATCCCCATGGCTACTTCTTGATTTTCAGATAATTCATAAGGCCCAGGATGGTGGGCGCCCACAGGCCGATGAAGATGGCTTCCTCGACATACCCCTGCAGGTAGCGGGCCTCCGCCACCACAATGACGGAGAAAACCACCGCGAGCATAAGGGCGTTCATCCAGCCCAGTCGTTTAAAAAATTTCATGAACATTCCGTCGGTTTGCTTCCCCTTAAAGATAGCAGTAAAAAGAAAAGACCTCCAACGGCTTCTGAAAATTTTTTAACCCCTTGGTTACGAACCTTTTCACTGCCTGATCCCGGGAGTGCAGGGTGCGAACCTCCCTTTACTGCCCGAAATATTCCTTTTTGTAATGCTGCCCGAGGGCCGCGGTCAGGAAAAGTACCTCGGCTTTGTCTTTCCTCAGAAACACCTCCCAGTTTTGGTAGGCCTCCCAGTCATCGGAAACGTACACCGGCTCCCCGTATGCCGCCCTGAGTTGCTGCCTCACCCGCTGTTCTTCGGCCTTGGCCGTCAAAATCCAGACCATATTGAGGCGGCCATCCCCGAAGCGCGCTTCTGCTTTCCTGGCAAAGCCGGCAAAGGGGATGCCGTAGCAATTCAACTGCAGTTGGGCATTGGGGTCGCTCCCGTCGAGCTCTTCGCGGATAATGAAGGAAGAGGTGTCTTCCAGCAAGGGCTCCAGTTGCTCCAGGGGTGCACCCATCTCAAGGTATGCCGGCACCTTTGCACTGCTTGCGTACGCCGGCCAGGCATCTCCCTGCAGCAGGGGGTGTTCCCAGGCGAACAGATTCAGGTGCATGCCCTCCGGGGTCAGCTGCCAGAACGTGTCTGTGTCGGTCCGGGCCACCAGGGACCAGTCCTTATAGAAGCGATAAGCGTCATATTCCTGGTATGAGGCATTGGGAAAGGCGTCGAGCAGGGCCCTTACGCCCCCGGCTCCCTCAATGAATACAAGCTTCCCGTCGGCAAAAACGAGGGCCAGGCGCTCCAGGCGCTTACCGGCCGCCTGAAAGGAGTGCACGACCCAGTGGGCTTCGGTTTCCCCGGCCAGGGGGAACGAAATCGCCCCCGGCACAACGATTTCCGGCACCAGGCCCTGGCCATGCAGGAGGGCCTCCACGGCTGCCGGGTCCATGCCGAGCTCCAAGGTTCCGAGGGGGGGGTCCTGGCTGTGGGCCAGATTCATGAAGCTTGCCAACAAGGCCAGGAGGGTGGATCGGAAGAATGTCATTTGAAAAGGTTTATACAGGCAAAGACTTCCCCGACCCGGATTTGTTACAGCCGGGGCGACCCAATCAGGGGAGCGGCCGGAAGGTCAGCGAAAAATGCCGCGGTTCTCGCCCCAGGTACTCGAAACCCTCGTGCATCTCGGCCAGGGGCCGGCTGTGGGGATAATAGGTGATCGGTTCAATGCAGACCATGCCCGGGTCGGGCGACCAGAGCATAAAATGCCCGAAGCCCCGGCTGCTGAGTTCGAGCCGCCGGCTGTCTTCCAGCACCAGGGTTTCGCAGCCCATAACTTCAAAGGCGCGATCGCCCGCGGCCAGAACCGCTGCCAGGGTAATGGCCTGGCCGCAGCCTGTTATGCGGGGGTGGGCCGTTCGCAGGTCAAAGGCCGGGTGGTAGCCGAGCATGAAGGGCATGTCGGCGTCCCCGCTCACCTCGAAAGACACCTCCATCCCATCTGGCAGCAGGGCGAAGCGCTTTTCAAACCGAAAGGAATACGGCCAAACCTGCCAGCGGGCCGTGGAACGTGCCGGGTATTTCGAATTGGGCACCGGCGTTCCGGCCCGGTACGTCTTTTCCAATACGGCCGTGGTATCCGTGACGGAAACCAGGGTGTAAGGCAATTCCCGGAGCAGGCCGTGCTGATCGAGCAGGGCATTGCCGCGGGGCACCTGCACCCGGTAGCCGATTTCGGCCGTCGGCCCGACTACGGGGAACATCTCGGTATCGGCATGTCCCCAGCCGGGCTGGTCGGGACCGTGCATGAATTCGTGGCCGCCCAGGCGGAAAGAAACCAGTTCGCCTGCGCGAACCTCAGCCCTCAGGTCTGCGAGGGTTAATACCACCGGGTCGGAAGGAGTTGCTGGCATGCTGCAGGCTTCATTCAAACTTAATGGCCCGTACCGGGCTGATGCGGGTGATGATGTGGGAGGGCAGCAGCAGCATAATCAGGCACAGCAGCAGCACCCCTGCATTGAGCAGCAGCAGGGTGGGGACGTCTATATAGACCGGAATGTAGTCGATGTAATATTCTTCCGGATTGGGGAATTTCAGGAAGCGGTATTTATACTGCAGGGCAATCAGGCCCAGCCCCAGGCCGTTGCCCCAGAGCAGCCCGATGCCGATCAGGTAGGCCGCGTTGTAGAGGAACACCTTGCGGATGCTCCAGTTGCGGGCACCCAGGGCCTTGAGGATGCCGATCATGGGCGTGCGCTCCAGGATGAGCACCAGCAGGGCCGTGATCATATTGATCCCCCCGACCAGAATCATGATGCCGATGATCAGGGCGATGTTGAAATCGAACAGCCCGATCCATTCAAAAATAGGATAGTATTTGTTTTGAATGGTCTGGGTGTCGAGGTTCGACAGCGTCTTGCCGTAAATCTCGGCGTTTTTGGGCCCGATCTGGTCGAAATCGTCGAGGAAAACCTCAAAATTCCCGATCTGGTCGTCGCGCCAGCCGTTCATGAGCTGGATATGGCGGATGTCGGCAAATACGTAGGTACCGTCAAATTCCTCGAAGCCGCTGTCGTAGATACCGGTTATGGTAAAGCGGCGACGATTGGGCACGCGCGAGGGATCTTCTTCTTTGAGGAAGTAAGCGTCGAAGGTGCTGTCTACCCCGAGTTGCAGCCGGTCTGCCAGGGTACGCGATAGGAGGACGTCGGTGCCCAGTTCCCCGCTGAAATCGGGCAGCCTGCCGGCCACCAGGAAATCCCGGAAGGCGCTCCAGTCGTAATCGGGGCCAACCCCCTTGGCGATTATACCCTCAAAAGTATCTTCGGTGCGGATGATCCCGGCCTTGGTTGCCACTGCCTGGATGTGGCGCACCCCGTCGGTAAGCCTGAAATCGGGGTAAAATTCCTGGTCCTTTGAAACGGGTATTACCGACACCTGGGATACGTTGCTGTCGAAATTGTAGATTTGAATGTGCCCGTTGAAGGCGGCCACTTTTTCGCGGATCTTGTGGCGCAGGCCCACCCCGGTGGCCAGGGCCACGAGCATCATCAGCAGGCCGATGGCAATGGCGGCGATGGCAATTTTAATGATTGGCGCGGAAATGCTACTTTTATGCTCCCTGCCTCCTATGAGCCGCTTAGCGATGTACAACTCTAAATTCAACCCCTTTTTGTGTTAGCCGCTTTCAAAAATACGCTATTTGTGGTTTTCCTCGGGCTGCTGGCCTGCGGAAGTTCTACCGGGCAGAAGCCCGACCCGGTTGCCCAGGCCGAAACCCTTCGGGTCGGGGCCAACCGGACCGAAGCTTATTTCCCGCTGCTGCGGGCCAGGCGCTTCGCCCTGGTGGCCAACGGGACGTCGGTCATATTCCGCGGCGACGGCAGTTACGTGCACTTGGCCGACAGCCTTATGGCATCGGGCCTTAGGCCGGTACAGGTGTTTACCCCCGAACACGGCTTCCGGGGCATGGCCGATGCCGGGGAAGAAGTATCCGATACGGTCGACCGCGCCACGGGGCTGCAACTGGTATCCCTCTACGGCGCCAACCGCAAGCCGCAGCCGGAACAGCTGCAGGGCCTCGACCTGGTGGTATTCGACATACAGGATTTGGGGGTGCGCTTCTACACCTACATCGCCACGCTGCAGCTGGTGATGGAGGCCTGCGCCGAAGCAGGGGTCGGGGTGCTGGTGCTCGACCGGCCCAACCCCAACGCCGATTTTGTGGACGGCCCCCTTATGGAAGACGCCAACCGGAGTTTCCTGGGCCTGGCACCCGTGCCCCTCGCCTATGGGATGACCATCGGGGAATACGCCCAAATGCTGAACGGGCAGGGCTGGCTGGAAGGCGGGCAGCAAGCCGACCTAACGGTGATCGACC
>DATIPV010000365.1:0-2119 GCA_035471525.1 Robiginitalea sp. | reverse complement strand
AATGCAGAAAAGGAAAGCCAGTGCTGATGAATTGATTGCCTTAATTTTACACGGTATAGAAGAAGTTAAAGGACAAGACATTAACCTGCTCGACTTACGGGCCATTGACAATACAGTTTGCGACTACTTCGTAATTTGCAGCGGCACTTCCAACACCCACGTCAATGCCATCGTAAATTCCATCCAAAAAACGGTCAGCAAAGCGATTCATGACAAACCCTGGCATGTAGAAGGTGCCGATAACGCCGAATGGGTGCTGATCGATTACGTAAACGTCGTGGTACACGTTTTTCAGAAACACATTCGGGAGTATTACGACATCGAGGGACTTTGGGGAGATGCCCAGGTCACATTGGTGGAAAGCAGCTATAATCAGTAGAAAAAATGTCAAAAGAGAATAAAACCCCGCAAAAAAAGCCGCGTTTCAGCTCCTGGTGGGTCTATGGAATGATCTTCCTTTTTTTGATCGGGTTCCAGTTTTTCGGGAGCGACAGCCTGTCGCCCACCCATAAGACCACTACCTCCGAATTACAGGAATTCCTGCGCAACGGCGATATCAATAAAATCCTGATCATCACCAATACCCGGCAGGCCAAAGTATTCCTGACCGAGGAAGCCCTCAAGAAGGACGTGCACAAGGATGTGTCCAACCAGCCTTTTTCCCTCACTTCGGCCAATGCGCCCAATTATGTGCTGGACTACGGCGACCTGCAGAACTTTGAGAACGACATCAAGAAGATCAAACAGGAGAACAACCTGGATACGGTAGTCGATTACACTACCGAATCGAACCTGTTTACCGAACTGTTGTTCACCATCCTGCCCTTTGTCCTTATCATTGGTATCTGGATCTATCTGATGCGCCGCATGTCGGGCGGGGCTGGCGGTGGCGCCGGCGGACAGATCTTCAATATCGGCAAGTCCAAGGCCAAGCTCTTCGACGAGAAGACCGACACGCGCACCTCCTTCAAGGACGTGGCCGGCCTGGAAGGTGCCAAGGAAGAGGTGGAGGAAATCGTGGAGTTCCTGAAATTTCCCGACAAATATACCTCCCTGGGGGGCAAGATCCCCAAGGGAGCCCTGCTGGTGGGCCCTCCCGGCACCGGGAAGACCCTCCTGGCCAAAGCGGTGGCCGGAGAGGCCAAAGTGCCCTTTTTCTCGCTCTCGGGCTCCGATTTTGTGGAGATGTTCGTGGGGGTGGGGGCCTCGCGGGTGCGCGACCTCTTCAAACAGGCCAAGGACAAATCCCCCTCCATCATCTTTATCGACGAGATCGACGCCATCGGCCGGGCCCGGGGGAAGAACAATTTCACCGGTTCGAACGATGAGCGCGAAAATACGCTCAACCAGCTGCTGACCGAGATGGACGGCTTCGGCACCAACACGAATGTAATCGTGCTGGCGGCCACCAACCGGGCCGACGTGCTGGACAAGGCCCTGATGCGGGCAGGCCGCTTCGACCGTCAGATCTATGTGGATCTCCCCGACATACGGGAGCGCAAGGAGATCTTCGAGGTACACCTGCGGCCCATCAAAACGGCCGAGACCCTCGATCTGGACTTTCTGGCCCGCCAGACACCGGGCTTCTCGGGGGCCGATATTGCCAACGTGTGCAACGAGGCGGCCCTGATCGCCGCCCGGAAAGAAAAGAAAGCTGTCACCAAACAGGACTTCCTGGACGCAGTGGACCGGATCGTGGGAGGACTCGAGAAAAAGAACAAGATCATCACCCCGGAAGAAAAACGCACCATTGCCTATCACGAGGCGGGCCACGCCACGGTAAGCTGGATGCTGGAGCACGCCGCTCCGCTGGTGAAAGTGACCATCGTGCCCCGCGGGCAGTCGCTGGGAGCAGCCTGGTACCTGCCGGAAGAGCGCCTGCTGGTGCGTCCCGAACAGATGAAGGACGAGATGTGCGCCACCCTGGGCGGGCGTGCTGCCGAGAAAGTGATTTTTGACCGAATCTCCACGGGAGCCCTGAGCGATCTGGAAAAAGTGACCAAACAGGCCCGGGCCATGGTAACCATTTACGGCCTGAACGAGGAAATCGGGAATATCACCTATTACGATTCCTCAGGGCAGAGCGAATACGGCTTTACCAAGCCATACAGCGAGGAAA
>DATIPV010000364.1:0-2897 GCA_035471525.1 Robiginitalea sp. | reverse complement strand
AGCCGATCCCCGCGGTATGCGTCAACAGGTCGCGCAGGGTAATGGCCCGTTCGGCCGGAACCACCTCATAGCCCCCGTCGGGCTTCGCAACGGCCACGGTGGTCTTTTCAAATTCGGGAATATATTTTGAAAGCGGGTCGCCCAGGTGCAGTTTTCCTTCCTCCTGAAGCATCAAAATACCCGTGCTCACGATGGCCTTGGTCTGAGAGGCAATCCGGAACAGGGCATCGGTCGCCATGGGCGTGCGGGTGGCTGCATCGGCGTAGCCAAATGCCTTGTGGTAAACCACCCGGTCTTTGCGGGCCAGCAAGATTACCCCGCCCGGGAGTTCCCCGTTTTCGGCATACTGCCGGAAGGCATGGTCGAGGCGCTGCAGGCGCTCCGGCGAGAAGCCCAGGTCCGCCGGGTCAGCGAATTTCAATTCCTGCGAAGCCAAGGCAAAAACGCCTGCCAGGAAGCCGGTCAATGCCCAAATGATTTGGTTTTTCATGAGTCTCATATCGGTTTGTTTAAGTCAGGTTGCGCCCCGATTGCGCGCAACTGCGATCGTTCTGCGCCACAGGGCCCCTGTAAGTTAATGAAAAAAGCTATTTTAAGGGAGCCGTTTTTGCGGCCCGCCAAAACTCCGACACATGAAAAACATCCCCGGTCTCCTCGCCTGCCTGCTTTGGCTGCCCCTGTTCCATTGCGCCCAGGCCCAGTCTTTCGACCAAATTAACCCGGAATTGTACCACCAATGGACTGCCCGGTGGATTTCCCATCCCGACGATCCGGGGGAGGAATACGGGGTCTTCCACTTCCGGAAGGAATTCGCCCTGGAAACGGTCCCGGAGACCTTTGTGGTCCACGTCTCGGCCGACAACCGCTACAAGCTTTACGTCAACGGGCAATACGTGACCTTCGGCCCTGCCCGGGGCGATCGGCTGAACTGGCGGTATGAAACCCTCGACCTGGCTCCCTACCTGCAGGCCGGGACCAACATGCTGGCGGCAACGGTCTGGAATTTTGCCGGCTACCGACCCGTGGCCCAGCATTCGGTGC
Source organism: Robiginitalea sp. (assembly GCA_035471525.1). Classification (GTDB taxonomy): domain Bacteria; phylum Bacteroidota; class Bacteroidia; order Flavobacteriales; family Flavobacteriaceae; genus Robiginitalea. The sequence continues at coordinate 1,856 of DATIPV010000364.1, read as the reverse complement.
AGACGGGCTTTATCCTGCAGGGCGACACGGAAGCCGAACGGCTGGCCGATACGGGCAATACCTGGGAAGTTAGTAAAAGCGGGGCCTATACCCCGCTAACCACCAACCTGAATGCCTATTTCGTGGTAGGGCCCGGAGAAGATTTCAGGGCCGCGGCCCACCCCTGGAACTGGATGCAGCCCGATGCGGCAGACAGCCGCTTTGTGGGAGCCCGCGAAGGCGAAACCGGCCGCCCCACCCTGAGCCTGGAGCGCTACGGCGGCATTGCCGGGCACGTACTGATCCCGCGCACCATTCCCCTGATGGAAGAAAGGCCCCAGCGCTTTGAGGCCATCCGCCGGGCCGATGGGCCCGGGGTCGACCCGGGCTTTATCCGGGGGCAGGCCCCGCTTGAAATTCCCCCGAATACCTCCCTAACCCTGCTGCTCGATCAGGGGTACCTGACCAATGCCTATCCGGAGATCGGCTTTTCGGGCGGAGCCGGCGGGCACATACGCCTCACCTATGCCGAAAGCCTCTTCACCCCCGACGGCCAGAAAAACAACCGGGACGAGATTGAAGGAAAGGCCATTCGGGGAAACAGCGATCTGATCCACCCTGACGGAGGCGACAACCGGTATTTCGAAACCCTGTGGTGGCGTACCTTCCGCTATGTGCAACTCGAGGTGCAGACCGCCGCGCATCCCCTGGTGATCCACGATTTCAAATCGCGTTTTACAGGCTACCCCCTGCAGGAACAGGCATCTTTTGTATCTGACCGCCCGGAACTCGGGCCGGTCTGGGAGGTGGGCTGGCGCACCCAGCGCCTCTGCGCCGGGGAAAACTATTTCGACTGCCCCTATTACGAACAGCTGCAATACGCGGGCGATACGCGCATTCAGTGCCTGATCTCCACCTATGTGTCGGGCGATACCCGCCTGTTTAAAAACGCACTGCTCTCGTACCGCGATTCCAAGCTGCCTTTCGGGCTCACCCAGAGCCGTTACCCCAGCTACGACCCCCAGCTGATCCCGCCCTTTTCCCTGGTGTGGATCACCATGTTGCACGACTACTGGATGCTTTCGCCCGATACCGAAACGGTGGCCACCCTGGTGCCGGAAATGCTGAGCGTGCTGGAATGGTACGAACGCCATATCGATGCCACGGGCCTGCTCGGGCCTATGGAATGGTGGAATTTTGTAGATTGGGTAGAGGCCGAGGGCTGGCAGGGCGGGGTACCGCCCAAGGTGCGAGACGGACATTCAGCCCTGCTTAGCCTGCAATACCTCTATACCCTGCAGAAGGCCGCTCCCTTGCTGGAGGAATTCGGCTTTGACGGGCAGGCCCGCCGCTTTCGCCAGCGTTCAGAGGCCCTGCAGGGAGCTGTACGCACCCACTGTTGGGATGGCGAAAAGGGTTTATTTGCAGACACCCCTGAAATAAAGCTTTTCAGCCAGCATACCAATTCCCTGGCGGTGCTTACCAATACCGCTCCGCCCGAAGAACAGGCCGCTATCATGCGCCGGGTGCTGGAAGGCCAGGGAATGGCACATACCACCTACTACTTTTCGTTCTACCGTACCGAAGCCATGGCTAAGGCGGGGCTTTCAGACCAGTACCTGTCGACCCTGGAACCCTGGCAGGCCATGCTTGACAATGGCCTGACCACCTTTGCGGAAGAACCCGACCCGACACGCTCAGACTGCCACGCCTGGAGCGCCTCGCCCCTATACCATTTCCTGTCGCTGGTTTGTGGTGTAAAACCTGCAGCCCCCGGCTTCGGAAAGGTGCTTGTCGCCCCCCACCTGAATGGGCTTAAATCTGTGAGCGCACAGGTACCCCACCCGCAGGGAACCATTGAAGTACAGTGGGAAGCC
>DATIPV010000363.1:0-4225 GCA_035471525.1 Robiginitalea sp. | reverse complement strand
ATATGCTTTCCGGCAAGGCCATTTCCGGGAAGGGTTTCGACCACCAGGCTTTGGAGGGGGCTGCCGCATAGCTCAGAACCCGGGTAGCCCAAGAGGTGTTCGGCCGCCTCGTTCATTTGCACGATTAAACCCTGCCTGTCGGTCAAAATCAGGCCCTGGGAAGTTTCCGATCCCACTTCCCTGAATAATTCGAGTGAGGTGTCCGGGTCCATAAGCCGTATCGGTTCAAATGCCCCCGGGGGGGCGCTTTTGAATGAATGATCGTACAAGTTACGACATTAGCCATATCCAAAGAATGACAAGAGTCATGTGGCGGGAAATGTTCGCCCCGGGCAAAAAAACCCTCCCCGTTTGTTTTAAAACGGGGAGGGTCTACATGTGCGGGACGCTCGTAACGGTTTGCTTATGGACAATTAACAAGATGGAGGTTACGAGGTGCCGCGGGCATAAAAAGGTCTTGCATCAGCCAACTTCTATCACTTTGGGCGGTTTCTTTTTGGCCTCTTCTTTTTTGAGCAGGTTAAAGCTGAGGATTCCTTCTTTGTACTTGGCCTCCACTTCTTCTTCCTTCACGGTTTCGGGAAGCTGGAGCGACCTTTCAAAGGCGGTGTAGTTGAATTCGCGACGGGTGTAGTTTTCTTCTTTTTCTTCTGTCTTCATTTTCTTTTCGGCAGAAATGTTCAGGCATCCGTCTTCGATGGTAACCTTGAAGTCTTTTTTGGCAAAGCCCGGGGCCGCCAGCTCAATTTCGAAATGGTCTGGGGTTTCCTTGATGTTCAGGGCAGGCTCTACTGTTTTGCCATTCCAGAATTCGGTATCCATCAGGTCAGATTTCCACATCCGGGTATCGAAAAAGTTGTCAAGGTCAAAAAAATCCTGGCTCAGCAGATCTCCAAAAGGTCTTCTTTTAAATTTAACGAGGGTCATAAGGCACATTTTTTAGGGTTAAACATCGCATGATTTAAATCGGAACCCTAAAGTATCCAGGACTTGTCAATAACGAAATGACCCAAGTCAGCAGGCAATTTCGGGGCGTATTGATCCGGGTCAGTTTGGCCCGTATTTTTTGACAGATCCCTTTTTAACCTCTTAATTTTTTCCGATCTTGCACGGCCATTCCAAAAAGGGTTATTAGCTCAGTTGGTTCAGAGCGCTGCCTTGACAGGGCAGAGGTCACTGGTTCGAACCCAGTATAACCCACAAACCCCCGGCCGGCAATTTGCCGGCCGGGGGTTTTGATGCCAGATTCCACAAGGCACTGTTACAGGCCCTTCAGGGCCGCAGCAGCCGCTTTTTGCAATAGTGTTCCACGGGCCTGCAGAGCTTCAGAAGATGGCGCCCCAGCATACTCCTGCCGTATTTATTAAGCCAGATCTGAACCACCTGCAGGGCTGGCAGGTAATAGATTATAAATCGGATTTCGGGATAAGAAAAGGGGCTGAGCGGGTAACTGTGTTTGCAATGGGAACACCGGTATACAACCCGGCGCTTCCCGCAATGCCATAAATGGTATTGGCTTTGTCCGCAATTCCCGCAGGCCGGCAATTTCCTCCCCAGCGAACCTGCAAAGTATCCCAGGATCATCACTTTTCTCAAGGTGGCCCGGTTCTGGGCAAGCCATTGTTGCCTGCGCCGCTTCCGCGTGAGCAGTTCGGCCAGGGTCATGTATCCCAGTACCGCCAGCAGGCTGCCCCCCACGCAAATGGCAATCAGAGGGCCCACATCCCGGAAAAAGGACCATACCGAAAGCGGCAGGTTAGGGTAGAATATAGCGGGAAGGCACCTCATGGCTCGTTTGGGGTATATCCGGGTACAAGTTAATGCAGGCCTGGCATCCGACGCATCATAGCGGGCGCCGGGGCCTCAAATTTTACGTAAGCTCAACCCTTACAGGTAATCGAGCACCCGCTCCAGCGCCATTCCCCGAGACCCCTTTATCAGCACGGTGGCGGGCGAGGGGAGCGGGTGTTCGGTCAGCTCTGCGGTAAGGGCTTCGAAATCGGGGAAACGCGCCTCAGGCAGGCCTGTGGCGCTGAAATGGGCTCCGACCAGGTACAGACCGTCCAGTTCCAGCTCCCTTGCGAGCTGTCCGACAGCGAGGTGTTCGGCTGCGGCCTCGGGCCCCAGTTCAAACATATCTCCCAGAATGGCAATCTTCCTGGGCGCCTCGAGCCTCCTGAAGTGCTCCAGGGCCGCCTGCATGCTGGTGGGGTTCGCATTGTAGGCGTCCAGAATAACCTGAAGGGACCCCAGCTCCAAAAGCTGGGAGCGGTTGTTGCCGGGGGTGTATTGTTCCAGGGCTTCGCGAATCTTTTCTGCGGGCACCCCGAAGTGATGGCCGATCAGGGCCGCGGCCGCACAGTTCGAAAAATTGTAGGAGCCCATCAGTTTCGTGCTGATGCGGGTGTTCTCCACCTCCAGTTCCACAAAAGGTTTTGCCCCCAGGTTGGCGATGCGGAACCAGGCAGGGTCTTTGGCACTGAAGCCCACCTTGTTCGCATAGCCCTCCAGTTTTTGTCGCTGTATGGGGTCGTCGGCATTCATGAATACGGTCTTCCCGTTGGCGGTCAGGTAATCGTACAGCTCCGACTTGCCCCTGATAACCCCTTCCACGCCCCCGAAGCCTTCCAGGTGCGCCTTTCCGAAATTGGTGATGTATCCGTAATCGGGCTTGGCCAGGCTGCACAGGAAGCCGATTTCCCCCTGGTGGTTGGCTCCCATTTCCACCACTGCGATCTCGGTTTCGGGCCGCAGGCCGAGCAGGGTAAGCGGCACCCCGATATGGTTATTCAGATTGCCCGAAGTGGCCAGGGTACGGTACTGTCTGCCAAGCACCCCCGCTATCAGTTCTTTGGTAGTGGTCTTGCCATTGCTGCCCGTCAGGGCAATGACCGGGGTTTTGCAGTAATCGCGGTGGAAGGTGGCGAGCTGCTGCAGGCATTGCAGCACATCGGCTACCACTACGGTTCCCTCCCCCGCATAGGCGGCTTCATCTATCACTGCCAGCGCTGCCCCTTTTTTCAAGGCTTCGCCGGCAAAGGCATTCCCGTTGAAGTGGGGGCCTTTCAGGGCGAAAAAAATGCCGTTTTCCGGAATCTTCCGGCTGTCTGTGCTCACCTGCGGATGGCGGAGCAGCAATTCGTGCAGTGCTTCGATGCTCATGTCCCCAAAGATAAAAAGCCCCGACACATGTCGGGGCTTTTTATTTCGGGTATTAAGACCTATTACTTAACTTTTTTTCCGCGGACCGTCTTGTTCTTGGTCTTGGATTTGGATCCGACGCGCGACATGGCGCAGCGGAAGCCTACGTAATCGGTTGCCATGTACTGGGGCATGTACCGGCGCTGTGCCGGGTCTAGCCAGTAGGCCCGGTCTCTCCAGGAGCCTCCCTTGTAAACGCGCACCTCGTCGTTGATCAGGCTGGTGCGGGAATTGCTCTTATCGTACTGGCGTATCAGGTTGCCCACGGAGTCGCGCTCCACCTTGTGCTTGGGCGAATTGTACATGGGCCGCTGCTCCTCCTCCTCGCTGAACAGGTCAAAGTAGCGGGAAGATCCTGGGTCTCCGTCGCGGAAGCTGCGGTTGTCGCTGTCGGAGAAGTTGGTCCGCAGGTAGGTTTCAGCCTCGTCCACGGGTACCATTTTGATCTCTCCGGGCAGGTTAACGGCTACCACTTTGCCGGTGGGCAGGGTGTCGTACACAATGCTGTCGCGCAGTATTTTTACCTTGCCGTCTTCGCCGATGGCGGTTTTCATGTAAACGTTGCCCCGGTAGTAATTGAAATCGCTGATCTCGTCGTCGACGATGGGACGGTATACGTCTGCCACCCATTCAGCCACGTTGCCGGCCATGTCGTAGAGACCGAGATCGTTGGGCTTGTACGATTTAACTTCTGCAGTAATATCTGCCCCGTCATCGGACCAGCCGGCGATTCCGCCGTAGTCCCCTTTGCCCTGTTTGAAGTTGGCGAGCTGGTCGCCCCTTCCGACGCGCTGTCCGTTCCGGGTGTAGTCGCCCTCCCATGGATATTTCTTGCGACCGCGGTAGTTGTTGTACTCGCGGCTTCCCTGCAGGGCCTGGGCTGCGTATTCCCATTCCGTTTCGGTAGGCAGGCGGTATTCAGGCATAATGATGCCCGTGCTGCGGTTGGCGAAGACCGGTACCGAATCTTTCTGGGCCTTGCCCACCAGCGAGTCGATCTGCCCGCCGTACACCGATTCGGGTA
>DATIPV010000362.1:0-6964 GCA_035471525.1 Robiginitalea sp. | reverse complement strand
AGCTGTAGGTTTTTGCCAGAAGGACCTGTACGTCGGTGTTTTCGGGGTAATCTGCCAACAGGCCGATCAGCGTTTCGCGCGCTTCCCCCCTGTGGCCAGAAAAAGCCAGGTCGCGCGCCTTTGAATAAGCAGCTCCGGGGTCGTAGGCCGGGGCCTGGGGCTGGCTCCACAGCGAGGCAGAAACCATCAGGAAACCGACAGGTCCTATGAGAAATGATCTTTTCATTCAAAGGTGTTTGCTGTGAGTTGGCCGACCGCAAATTCGCGCACCTGACGCGAGAGTCTCCCGTCGTAGTCCGATAATAGCCTGGAGGCCGACCGGGACAATTTTTCGCTGATCTCACGATTCGACTTCAAATGGGCCTCGATGGCCGGTTTCAAATACAGGGATTTCTGATCCTGCCCCGACCAGAAATACACATCCAACAGGGCCGAATAGCCGTCGGCGTAAATGGGGTATTTCTGCACGACCTGTTCCAGGATAACAGCGGCCTTGTCATAAATGCCCTGCCAGGCATAGCTGCGCCCCAGCAGGATTTCGGCATCGACATGTCCGGGTACTTCCGAAAGGATATACCTGCACAGCAGGCTGGCCCGTTCGTAATGCTGGTCCAGGGCCAATTGCCGTGCAGTGGAATAGGCATTGTCGATATCGGAACCGTTGAAAACACTGTGAATCCAGACCAGCTCCTTCTTATCGGGCGGCGTGAATAGCCTGCCGTAGGGAGCTGAGTCTTCGGGAATCAGCGCCCGGTTTTCCATTACATAGCGATTGACCGACCGGAATCGCTTCTGATGCATGTATAGGCTATCTGCAGAAATAGTCGTCGATTCGGTACTTTCCATGTGCTTCCCTATCCCGTAAATTTTGCGTCCTGAAATCACGTCTGATCCGACGATTAAATCCCGGAGGGTGGCCGAAGCCCTGTACAATGGAATTTCTTTGGCGGGCGCCCCTGTTGCTTCCCCCATCCAGTCAGAGCCAAGCCAGGCAGCTTTTGCCGGCAGGTCCAGCTGGTATTGCCGGCCCAGGCTGCCGAGCAGGGAAGGGGCGATGTCGAGGTGGGAAGCCAGGGTCCGGATTATTCGCTTTTGCCTGAGCATGGGGCTATAGACCACAAGGGGCACCTGGTACGATGGCAGCAGTGCTCCTGCGGCCAGTTCAGCCGGGTGGTGCGTTCCTGTCAGCACAAAGACGGTGCGGTGATAGTCCGACCTTTGGGAAAAGGCCCTGAAAAAACGCTTCAGCTGCTGGTCTGTGTACACCATGGAAGCCATATATTCCATGTTTTTGCGCGCTACCCGGGCTTCGCGCCGGCTCAACACGGCATTCTGCAGAAGTTGTTCGGCCTGCTCTCTGAACGCATCGGCTTCCGGGATCAGAAAGGGCCTGGCGGCGCTGAGCGTCTGGAACACGTCCAGGCGTGGCGCCTCTCCCGGGGTGCGGGTTTTCAGATAGCGGTCGAAAAGAGCCTCATCCGGATATCCCAGCGATACCCCAGCGCGGTCGGCATCCTGCGGCCTGTAAGAGGCCCCGAACGATTTCCGGTCTGCCAGCTCGTCTACCCTTTCTTCGAACAGCAGGCGGTCCCAGCCGGCCAGCGATGCATTGCCGCCGTATTGAAAGCTGGTTCGGTAGCCATTTTTTTTCAGGAGGGAAAACAAGGTCATGCGCGCCGGTATTTCAGACGTTGCCGTAAATCCGGAAACGCCGTAGGGCAGCGATCCGGTAATCAGGGGCATGGCCGCCCGGCTTTCCGTCACGTTGCTCAGAAAATGTTCCCAGAACAACCCCTGCCGGCTCAGGGAATCCAGAAAAGGGGTAAAAGCCCGGAATGCGCCCCGGTCGCCCACAAAGTCGGAACTGAGCCCTTCCACCGCAATCACGACAATATGAGGGGGCTGTTCGGGCCAGTCCAGATAAGGGCCCAGCCCATCCTGCTGCTCCCAATCGCGGTAAAGCGGGTAAGGATCCGGGCCCTCATAGGGGTCGGAATCGGTCCAGTGCTGAATATACGCTTCCGCCAGGTATTGGGTCTTGTTCAGGTTAACAGGTCTCTTCTCGGAAAGCAGGGTAGCCAGGAACAGCGAAAAAAGGATGATAGTGAAAGGATACATGCCGCTCAGCAGCCGGTTGATTTGCTTGCTGAGCCCGTAAAACAGACGGAAGGACGAGCCGAAAACGATGCCTGCCAGCAAGAGGGCCAGCATCAGGTATGAATTCGAAAAAGCCTTTGAAAGACGGTCTGCTGCCCCTACGCCCAGCACCTCATACCGGTCGATAAAATACTCGGTGAGCATCAGCTCCCAGAGCAGCCCCCCCATCAGCATGGCGATCGAGACCCGGAATCCCCATCCGGGTTTGCGCGATTCCAGAAAGTTGAAGAGGAAGGAAAGCGGCAATGCCAGCAAAGCGGCGAACCCCAGGTGATGCATGCCCAGCAGCGGCAGGTTCTTGTTCAGGAAACTGTCCAGAACGCCCTGCTCGTACAACCGCAGTTGCTGGTATCCGGCCAGCAGCAACAGGCAACCGGAAAAGGCCAGAACCAGACGGATAAAATCCTTCAGGTTGCGCTTCCCGACCGGGGCCCGTAAAAAGGTGAACCACTTCATGGCGTCAGGCTTTTGCAAATCCTTTACGAACCTGGGTGCCCCAACCCGTGTCGATATTAAACAATTTCTTAAAATTCCCCCTGACCGCAGACCATACGACCAGCGGATGGAAGGTAAAAGGCTCGATCAGCGCGCAGAAAAGCAGTATAAGGATATCCCGCGTGCGCGTATACTGGTTGTACGACCAAACATCCCACAGCAGGGCATAGATGGAGAACATCAGGGCAAAACTGTATACCACAACGGTAATGGCCACAAAGAATTCCCCGTTCAGGATGCCCAGGTACCAGAAAAGCAGGATTGAGAAAAATCCCAGGAATTCAAGGATGGGAGCCAGCCATTCGTAGAATAGCCAGTAGGGGTAGCTCAGCATCCCCAGCCTGCCGAATTTTGGATTGAAGAACATGTCGCGGTGGCGGTAAAGGGTCTCCAGATTGCCCCTCGACCACCGGTCGCGCTGGTTGACCAGTACTTCAAGATCTTCCGGAACCTCGGTCCAGCAAAGGGGATCGGGAATGTATTCGACCGTATACGGAATCTTCTGTTCGTGCATGTAGCGACGCATCCGGAAGACGATTTCCAAATCTTCCCCAACGGTTTGGGTGTCGTACCCCCCTACCCTCAGAGCTATCTCCCGGTCGAAAAACCCGAAGGCTCCTGAAATGATCAGCAGGCTGTCTATCCTGCCCCAGGCCATTCGTCCAAGCAAAAAGGACCGGGTGTACTCCAGCAGCTGGAAGCGGGCCAGCCAGCTCTTAGGCAGGCATATCTTTTCGAGGGTACCCCCGTCTATCTCACAGGAATTGGCAACACGGATTACGCCGCCCACTGCGATTACGCGCTTGCTCGACCTCTGGTAGAAGGTCCTTACCACGTGCAGCAGCGCATCGGGCATCAGCAGGCAGTCTACATCTATGCAGCCCACATATTTGTTTTCAGAGAGGCGGATACCCGTATTCAGGGCATCCGATTTGCCCCCGTTCTCCTTGTCTATAACAGTAAGCTTGGAAAAGGATCGCTGCCGCGATTTATAGATGCTCCGGATGGGTTTGCAGGGCCAGTGTGGATCTGCTTGGTGTTCGATTTTTTCGAGATCGTAGGACTCGATCAATTTCTGGAGGGTATCGTCCCGGCTTCCGTCATTTACCACCATAACCTCGTAGTTCACGTATCGCAGCGACAACAGGGAACGGACATTTTCCACGATTGTCGGCCCTTCGTTGTAGGCGGGGGCAATAATGGTAATGCCGGGGGCGAGCGGGGAGGCCATGATCCGGGATATATCCCCCACCCCGCTTTTGTTCCGGTAATGGATGGAATTCCGGGAAGACAGGTATGCCATCAGGGCGAACAGGGCGAACATGATGGCCGTAAACGTCAAAAAGACGATGTTGATATACTCCAGCAGAATGTCTAGCAGCCCGTTACCCATGTGTTTGCTTTTTGCGATTGCGGGCCCAGGGCAACCAGGGCCTGCGGATGGTACGGATCGCCCGGCTTGCTTTCTTTTCGGGCCTGGTTTGGTCCTGGTTCGATTCCGGGGCAAAATGCAACTGGAATACAGGGTTCTCGCCCTCTGACTGCTCCCCGGGGGTAGGTTCTTTTGAATGGTCCAGGCCCGCATTCTCCAGCCCCAGCCTGCGGCCCAGTTCCTCTATAACCTGGGAAGCCTTGCGGGCGATTTCCGGCTCAGGGTCCTCCAGCACTTCGTGCAGGAAGGCCCATTCCTTTTTTTCTCCGACCGCCTCGATCTGTTCCAGCAGGATGAGTTTGGATTCCACATCGTAATGCCGGAATAATTCGCGGAATATGGAAAAGTGCTGCAGGGCCTCTTCGCGGATGCGGGAGGCTTCTGCAAAACAAGGCTCCCCGTCGGACGCATCGGCCGGCTGGGGCAACTCGTCCAATTCGAAAATCGGTTCCCAGAAATGTGCCGGTCCATCTGGGGGGCTGCCCGGGTATGCTGCAGGGGGTGCCGGGGGTGTTTTGTCGAAGCCCAGGTCAGACCCCGAAGGTTCGGATACGATCCAGGGAAGAAAATCTTCTTTCAGGTCTTGGCGCCTATCCGGGCCCGACACCCTGCGCGCCGGCTCGGGGGCCACCTGCTCAGCCACCACTTCCAGCTCTTCGGGGCTTGCCGCTGCGGCCGCTTCCCCCGGGGAAGGATCGATAATAATCGGCAGGAAATCGAGAGGCAGGATGCCTTCTGGCTCATCGGCCGGGTCGAGGCCCGAGAGGATATCCTCCAGTTCTTCCAGGAAGCATATGTCAAAAATGGCTTCGTCTTCCTCCCATTCGGGTTCGTGGCCCTGGTCTGCCATACGGTGGGCCGGTGCCGTTCCCTTCACAGGATCAAATACCGAATCTGCAGCCGGGTATATTTCATCCTCCGGGAAGGCGGGTTCCCAAAGCACAAAGCGCTCTGTCGCCACAGGCTCCTGCGCGACAGGTTCCTCGAACGGGAGTTCCAGGTCGGGATGGGATGGGGCCTCCTGCCGGATTGCATGCGCGGGTTCATTGTTTTCGCCAGACTCCTGGTGTGCGACCTGGGGCAGGACGCTGTCGGGTTTAAGCAGGTTCATAACCGCACGCGCCTTGGAGCGGATGATAAAATTCGCATCGTGCAAGGCGAGTTGTTCGAGGAAACCGAGCTCTCTTTCCGAACCGATCAGGCCGATGGTATCCAGGATCAGTAGTTTCAGCTCTTCATTGGCTCCTGAAAACAGCTCCTTTATCGGTTCGAGTGCCGAAACGAAACGGAATTCGCGGATGCATTCCAGGGCAGCCCCTTTAATTTTACGGTTCCTGTGTCCAAGCAAGGTGATCAGGGCTGTCTCGGCGTCATTTTGCCGGTAATAGCGGATAAGCCTCAGGGCAAACAGTACCACATCGCGATTTTCTGAAGTCAGCCAAACCCGGAACCGGGGCGGGCTGTAATCTTCCCGAAGCCGGAGTATTTCCAGGAGTTTGAGCTGTTGCCATTCCGAAATGCCGAAATGCGCCGTATCCAGGCAATAGGCAATGCCCTCTTCCCGCAGCATAACCGTTGCGAGTTGTGCCTGCTTCCTGATTACGCTGCGGCGGTCGTTTATGAACTTACGGATGAACGGATAGGCTGTTTCTACCTGCATCTCCGTTAGTTCCAGAATGCCCTTTGAAACGCGTTCCCACCTCCAGCTGTCGAGCTTCCGGAAAGAGTCCTGGTGGAGTTCCAGGTCCTGGAAGAGCTGAAAAAGCCGCTCCCGGGCATCCCCTGATACATCCATGCGCAGGTCCATGAGCACTTCGGTCATCACCTCGCGGTTCAGGGGCACCTTGAGCATTTCCCGGATTTCAATTTTCATCCGGATGTAGGTATCCCGGTCTTCGGCTTCCGATTCGTGCTGGTAAAACAGAAAATTGCTGATCATTGGGGCCAGGTCGCGCTTGTGAAGCCGTATGGCCTCGCGTCGGGCAGAGATACGGTTGCGCATCCAGAAGATCAGCAACAGGTAAACACCCCCCAAACCGGCAAATAGCAGGACCAGTTCCCAGAGCAGCTCGGTTTGGATCCGAGGGGTCTGTAGCCAGCTGAATAGGCGGTATGTCAGGGGTCTGATGTTCAAGTTTTCGGTACTCTCAATAATTTGCTCAGACGGACCAGCAGCTCAGAGGGGCTCACCGGTTTTGAAATAAAGTCGTCGGCCCCCATCTCGAAGGCGCTCAAAACGTTTGATTCGCTCCCTGCAGTGGATATAATTATCACCGGAACCTGGCTCCCCAGCTCATTGCGCAGGTAGTCTACCAGTTCGATGCCCGAGCAATAAGGCATCATAATGTCACTCACAATAATGTCGGGCATCTGCCTGTCTACCAATTCCTTTACCTGACGGCCATCTGCCGCAAGGTCTACCCGGTATCCGGCCTTTTCGAGCCGGAATTTCAGCAGGGAAGCCAGCATTACGTCGTCTTCGGCCAGCAATAAATGGGTTTTATCCATGGGAGTTGTCTTTTTTGATCTGCTCCAGGGCCCGTTCCAGTTCGCTGTCCAGTTCCGGAAATGACCCCAGTAATTCCCGGTATATCTGCCGCATGCGGGCTACCCCCGATTGTTTGCGGTTCAGTTCCCGGAGTTCCTCGACTTGGGCGAGCCATTTGTAACCCTCCATCAATTTCAAGCCCGCTTTAATTTTATGGGCACACGATTCTATCTGCTCGTAATCCAGCAGGGTGAGGTTGGTCTTGAGGGCTCCCAGGAATTCGAGCAGGTTGGCCCGGAAGAGCCTCACCAGTTCTTCGAGCATTTCCAGGTCGCCAGCGCATTCGTTCCAGAGGTTGGCAAGGTCCAAGACACCCGGGGCCTCCTGTTCTG
>DATIPV010000361.1:0-1592 GCA_035471525.1 Robiginitalea sp. | reverse complement strand
GCATCGGGAATTAAGAATTCGCCCTGAACGACCCCGCAGGGCCCTACCAGGCCTCCAACCGGTTTACGGGCCTGGCCGCGGATTCCTACCGGGTATTCGTGCGCGACAAAAACGGGTGCGGCACGGCCGACATCCTGGTGGAACCCGACCTCACCGTGGAGGGCTTCCCCCGCTTTTTTACCCCGAACGGAGACGGGGCCAACGACACCTGGCAGTACATAGCCCCGCCCTCAGGCAATACGCCTTTGCTCCGGATTTCGATTTTCGACCGGTACGGCAACCTGGTTTCCGTGCTCGCTCCGGGCGATCCGGGCTGGGACGGCACCTTCGGGGGCCGGCCCATGCCCCCCAGCGATTACTGGTTCCGGGCTTTGGACCGGAACGGGGGCGTGGTACAGGGCCATTTTACGCTTAAACGATGAGGGAAGGGATATGAGACAGGTGCTTACATACGTTTTCCTACTCCTGCTGGCCGCCCTGGCGGGGCCGGCCAGGGGCCAGACCTGCCCCACCCTGATATTTCCCGCCCCCGACTCCCAGAATGTGCCGGTTGACAGCCCCATCTCCTGGACCTCCCCGGGAGATAATATCACCGGGTTCATCGTTTCGATCGGAACCACCCCCGGAGGGGTGGATATCCTGACGAACCGGACCTCGTCGCCCATCACCGGGTATACCCCGGAACTGGGCCTGCCTGAAGACCGCTGGATCTACGTGAGTTTTATCCTGATACGGGTAGACGGCTCACAGATATCCTGCCCGGGCTTCCGCTTCCGGACGGCGCCCTTCGACAGCCCCCCCGATTGCACGCGCCTGTCCACCCCCCGAAACGGGGCCGAAGATGTGGCCTTGGGGGAGGAACTCCGGTGGGAATACGCGCCGCGGGCCACGGGATACGTGGTAACGGTATCGGCCGGGGGAGAACAAATCTACAGCCGGGACGTCGAGAATGTGCTTTCGGTTAATCCCCCCGGATTATGGCCGTCCAGCTCGGAGCTAACCGTAACGGTCACCCCGTATAACGACCTTGGAACGAATCCGGCCCCCTGCCCGCCGGAACGCTTCACCACCGGGGCCTCACGCATCGACTGCGACCCGCACCGCCCGCCCATCAATTCCATACCCGAACGGGTGGGCCTGTGCCGCGACCAGGGCTACGCCGACCTGACGGCCACCGAAGTGGCCGACGGGTACAACTGGTACCGGATCGGCCCCGGCGGGCAGGAAGCCCTGATCGGCTCGGAAAATGAGATCCGGCTGGCCGAAGCAGGCCCTTACCGGCTTGAGGTATACAATCGCGTGGGTTCCATCAATGAATATACCATTTGCAGCAGTTTCCGCGATTTTCAGGTGGTCGAGGCAGACCTGCCAATCATCGAAAACATAAAGGTAGAGCGCGATGCGGACGGGCTGAACATCTTGGTGCAGGCCGATGGCAACCTGCCTTATGAGTATTCGCTAAGCCCGGATTCGGGCTTCCAGGATTCCCCGTTGTTCACCGGCCTGCCCCTGCAGGCCTATACAGTCTACGTGCGCGACCCTTTCGGATGTGAGATGGCTGAGCAGCAGGCTACCCGGAACCTCAGCCCGGC
>DATIPV010000360.1:0-2099 GCA_035471525.1 Robiginitalea sp. | reverse complement strand
ACAATATTCGTATTGTTGGGGTCAATCGCAATACCAGACACCCCGATCTGCGGAAAGTCGTCGAACAGGTTGGTCCAGTTCGAGCCCGCATCGGTCGATTTCCAGATGCCTCCTGCCGGGGCACCCACATACCAGATATCGGGATTTGTCGGGTCTACGGCAATAGCGTTAACGCGTCCCTGCCCGGGGAGCTGACCTGTAAAGATCCCCGCGGCCAGGGGCCCCACCGAATTCCAGTTGCTGACCGGGTTGGCCGCCTGCCCCGCCCTGTCGGCCTTGCGTTCCCAGGTTTCCCACAATTCCCGGGCCGAGGGGAGGTACCCTGCCCGGTTCACAAAATGATTCCAGTAATGCTCCCAGCGCTTGTAGGGTTTAAACCCGCTGCCCCTGGCAAAGCGGTCCCGGCCCGCCCAATAGGCATCGAAGGCCGCGGAGATCTCCTTCAGGGTATGTTGCGGGGTCGCTGTCTTGGATGCCGAAGGCGCTTTGGTCCCGAATCCTTCCATCCAGGGGGCTTCCTGAATGAACTGGGAGCGGGCCTGCCCTGCCAGAATCAGAAATCCGCAGACAAGTAAGGCTTGTTTCATAGCAATTTTCGAAAAAGGCGAAAAGGTGTATCGGGGCCTGCCGGGCAGGCCCGCCACAACTTATTCCCAACCGCGGCCGCCAGAGGCTGCCGGGGAGTCTAAACTAAAACTTTCACATCTACTTAGCAACAAAAAAGATACCTTTGCCGGGAAGAGAGGCCCTATGCGATACTTGTTTCTGGTCATTTCGGTCTTTGCCATGCATCCGGCCCTATCCCAGGAGAAGCCCGAGGCACCCAGGAGAAATGCCGATTCCCTCAGGACCATCGAACTGCAGCGAAAGCCTCAGATTTCCGAGAAGCAGCCTGCCGAGGAGATCACCATCCGCGACTACAAGATTGTCTCCCACCAGCGCGATACCACCTTTCTCGACACGACCCTTACCATTGCCAAGGAATACCGCTACAACTACCTCCGGCGCGACGATTTTGAGCTGATGCCTTTTTCCAACGTGGGCCAGCCCTACAACCGGCTCGGGGTGGAATTGGGCAAGCGGGACGTCTATCCGCGCCTGGGGGCCCGGGCCCGCCACTTCAATTACCTGGAAACCGAAGACATTTCCTATTACAATGTGGCCACCCCCACGACCGACCTCTTTTTCAAGACCACCTTTGAGCAGGGGCAAATGCTGGATGCCATGCTCACGTCCAATTTCAGCAGGCGGCTGAATGTCTCCATCGCCTTTAAGGGGTTCCGCTCGCGCGGTAAATACAGGCAGGACGAAGCCCAGTCGGGCAATTTCCGGGTTACCGCCAATTACCTGACCCAGGACGGCCGGTATCAGTTCCGGACCCACCTGGCGGCCCAGGACCTCAAGGGGCAGGAAAACGGGGGGCTGGCCGACGCCGAGGCCCAGTTCGAATCGAACAACCCCGATTTTACAGACCGGGCCCGGGTAGATGTGCTGTTCAGCAATGTGCAGAACGAATTGCAGGGCAAGCGGTACTATCTCGACCAGAAGTTCCGCCTGCTGCGGGGCGGTACCGACAGTCTGCCGGCGCGTGGGGGGCTATTCCTCACCCACCGTTTCGAGTACGAGTCCAAATGGTACCAGTACAACCAGAACACCAACAATACGGCCTATTTCGGGCCATTGCTCTTTACCCCCGTCAAAGACCAGGCCTATCTCAAAACCACCTTCAACCAGGTGGGAACCGAATGGAACAACCGTATTCTGGGCAGGCTGGAGGCATTCGTAAGCCTGTACGATTACAGTTATTTCTTTACCAGCATCCTCAACACCGGAACGCAGATCATTCCCAACCAGCTTTCCGGACAGCAGGTGCTCGGCGGGGCGAGCTGGGAGAAGGGGTTTGGCGGTTTCAGGCTGCAGGCAAGCGGAGCCCTGGGGCTGAGCGGAGACCTTACGGGTTCGTACCTGGATGCCTCCATCCGCGTGCCGCTCGGAAAGAAGCACTCCTTTACCGGAGGGGTGCATCACAGTACCCGCCTGCCCGATTTCAATTTCCTGCTCTATCAGTCCGACTACGAGAACTATAACTGGGACAACAG
>DATIPV010000359.1:0-8418 GCA_035471525.1 Robiginitalea sp. | reverse complement strand
TCAAGTTGGTGAGGTCGTGGTTCCCGCCCAGGTGGAAAAAGGGCATCCGGAGCCCGGAGGCGCGGGCTTCGAAAAAATCCCATTCGTTCTGCAACTGGAGGCTGTCTTCGGTGCCCCCGTCGATCAGGTCGCCCACGCTGAGCACGAAAGTGGGGTCGAGCCGGTTCAGCTGGGCCACGGCCCGGCTGAACACACCCGGCCGTTCCCCCCCGTTCAGGTCGGAGATTATGGCGAAGGTGAAGTCCTTTTCGGTAGTTTCGAAATGCTCTGAGGTCCAGGGTTTGGGGCCGGAAGTGAGGTCGTGCGCAAAGGCTGTTCCGGGGCCGGGCTGCTGCCGGCACCCGCTCAGGAAAAGCCCGGTCAGCAGCAGTACGCTGCCCATTAGGGGGAAAAGCCGGGATTTCGGAAGGGTCGTGGGCCGGTCAGACACAGAAATACTTTTCATATGCGTTCAGGGTTGAGAAGGCTGGTTTGGGCCGGAGGCAGGCTTTCCGAGAGATTGCAGGCAGGCTGCCAGGGCGTCGGGTTGCTGGGTGCCGACCAGGAATCGCCGCCCGGTTTTGAGATGGATGGCCAACCCCTTGTTGCCACGGATGTTGTAGACGGTGCCGTATCGGGTCAGCAGGCGCAGCCCGTACCCCACAAAACGGTAGGTGATTACCTCGGTATGCTGTATGTCTTCCCACCGGAAACGTTCGGAATTGAACCCGCGCAGCCGTACGCGGATTCCCTGCTGGTCGATTTCGGTTCGCATTTCCAGGTAGAAAAGAAAAAAATACAGAAAAATCAGCCACCCGACCAGGAGGAGCACTGCCCCCTGATCAGAAACCGGATCCTTGCCCAGCGGTTCGCCCCCGCCAAGCTGGCCGATGAGCCCGTAACTGAGCCAGCTCGTAACAATCAGCAAGGGAACCAAAATCCACCATTGCCTGAACCGCTGGACCTCCTTAAAACCTCCTTTCATGGAAATTGCTTTACATTTGGGGTCCCCGGGCCCGGAAACCCGGAATAAGATACTACTTTCGGCCGAATGCGAACCTGCTTAGCGCTCTTTGGGATTTGCCTGTTGCTGGCCCTGGTTGCCTGCCGGGAACAATCTGTGCCCCCGGCTGGTGCCCCACCCGCAGGAAATAGGCTCCGGGAGATCCCGGAAGGGATGGTGTACATTCCGGAAGGCCGTTTTATGATGGGAGGGAAGTCTGTTCAGGCCGAACCTGACGAACTCCCCCGGCATGCCGTACGGGTCTCTGCTTTTTTGATGGACCGAACCGAGGTTACCAACCGGCAATTCGGGGCTTTTGTGGCCGAAACCGGGTATGTGACCACAGCCGAGAAACCCATTATCTGGGATGAGATCCGGACGCAGCTGCCCCCCGGAACCCCCAAGCCGCCAGACTCGGTTTTGCAGCCGGGTTCCCTGGTGTTCCGTCCCACGGAAGGCCCGGTAGACCTGCGCGACCTGAGCCAGTGGTGGGCCTGGACCATCGGGGCCGACTGGAGGCACCCCGCGGGGCCTGGCAGTAATTTGGAGGGTCTTATGGACCATCCGGTGGTTCACGTTTCCCTCGACGATGCCATGGCCTATGCCCGTTGGGCGGGGAAAAGGCTTCCCACCGAGGCGGAATGGGAATGGGCCAGCATGGGGGGCCTCGAAGATCCCAAATACCCCTGGGGCGACGTTCCGATCGACCAGGCCGCAGGCCTTGCCAACTTCTGGCAGGGGATATTCCCTTTCCGCAACGACGAAACCGACGGCTATTCCCTTACGGCGCCCACAGGGTCGTACCCGCCCAATGGGTATGGCCTGTACGATATGTCAGGGAACGTGTGGGAATGGTGTGCCGATAAATACCGCCACGATGCCTACGGGCTGGAAAAATCCCCTGCGGAGGCGTTCAACCCAAGGGGTCCCGAAACCTCATTCGACCCCGTGGAACCCCTGGCCGAAAAATTCGTGATCCGGGGCGGGTCGTACCTCTGCAACGAGGACTATTGCAGCGGTTACCGGGTGGCCCGTCGCATGCGATCGACCCGCGATTCTGCCTTCGGGCATACCGGTTTTAGGTGTGTGAAGGACCTGTGAGCTGTTTGGCGCCGCGTGCCGGCTTACTTTTGCAGCTAGCGTCCTGTATTGACCAGATGCCGGATTCCCGGGAGCGGCCGGTAAGCCGGGAGGCCCGGGCTTTTCCAATTGCCTGTATTCAGCGCGATCCGGGGATCGATTCCCTGCCAGATTTGGCCTCAGGAGAGTTTTTCCGAGATTTTCCGGGAATTGAGTTTATAAATGAGCCAGATCAGGAGCAGGCTGCCTGCGATGCCCAGGCCAACGACGATCCGGAAAAAACGACGGTTGCGTTCCGGATCGCTCCAGGCGGTGAACGTGTAGTCGTACCAGACATAGGCGGCACCCAATGTGGCCAGGGTAACCAGGACCAGGCCCATGAGGATACTCAGGCTGACCCGCGCCCAGCTCCTGCGCCTCAGCAGGGCGATGGAACTGATAAAGAACAGCAGGTTATAGGTAAGAAGGAGGCTGGCAAATACCCGAAGGTTGGAATAAAAGGCCACTTCGAGCATGTTAAAGGCCGTAATGGTGTCGTCGGTGAGCAGGCCGCTTGCATACATGGAAAAAATGACATACGTCTGGAGGCCTGCCAGGGGCAGGTACAGCCCGGAGATCAGGATAAATATCCAGCCCATTACGGGGATGAATACGGAAGGCGTCCTTTTTTGCTTCGGCATGTGCAAATTTCGCGAATTCCCGACAACTGGCAATTTTGCTTTACAGGCTGCGGCACATTGCCCGGGTTGCGGGCCGGAAAGCTATTCGTGACGGGGGCGTTCCAAACCCGCGGCGGGTTCTTCAGGGCTGCGCCGGTGCCAGAAGGAGGCCAGCAGGGAACCGGAGATGTTCATCAGGGGGCCGAAAACAGCCGGGGCGAGCCCCATGGTGGCAATTTTGCCCAGGGAATAGGCCAGGCCCGATGCCAGGCCGCTATTCTGCATGCCCACCTCCAGGGAGATGGTGCGGGCATCCTGCTCGCTCAGCCGCAGCATGCGGGCAAAACCATAGCCCAAAACGTAGCCGATGGCATTGTGAGCCAGCACCAGCATCAGGAGCGTCCCGCCGATCTGCAACAGGCTGTCGCGCCCGGCAGCCGTGATAATTACGATAATTACGCCTATGGCCGCCATGGAAAGCAGCGGCATGAAACGGGAAAGTTTCCGGGCCCCGCTGCCCATCCAGCGGTTGAACAGCAGCCCGGCTCCGATGGGAATCAGAATCATTTTTACGATATCCCACATCATTTGCCAGGGATCCAGCTCGATAAGGGCACCTGCCAAAAGCCGCATGCCGAGCGGGGTAATAAAAGGCGATAACAGGGTGGCGATGGAAGTAATGGTGATCGACAGCGCCAGGTTGGCCCGGGCCAGGTAGGCCATCACGTTCGAGGCCACGCCGCTGGGGGAACAGCCCACCAATACAATTCCGGCGGCTATCTCGGGCGGCAGCCCGCTGACGGTTGCCAGGAAATACCCCACCAGGGGCATAATGCTGAGCTGGGCGAACAGGCCGGCCCCCACGGCCCTGGGCTGCCGGAAGACGGCCGCGAAATCGCGGGGGCTCATGGAGGTCCCCATCCCGAACATGATCACCTGGATCAGGGGGATGATCAGGGCAGCGAGACGGAAATCCCCGACCTGCAGAAAGGCCTCCGGGTAGTACATCGCCAGCGTTACCCCGGCGAAGATCATACAGGTAAATACATAATTCTTCAGGGAAGGGTGGCTGGCAAAGGCCCCGGCCATGCAGCAGAAAAAAGCGAACAGGGGCCATCCGGCGCTGGCAATCTGCCCGCTGAACCCGAGCCAGGCAACGTATGCCAGCAGCAGCAAAGTAATGGTGATCGCGAGTTGGGTTGCAGGCCTGGCTTTCACGGGCGGGGTTCTTGGTAGTTAGCTGCCCATCAGGGCTCTCAAGATCAGGAAGAATACCGACGGGCAGAGCAGGCAACCCAGGCCAGTGTAAAAGGTGGCCGTAAGGGCCCCGTAGGGCACCAGTTTGGGGTCGGTGGCGGCCAGGCCGGCCACCACGCCGCTGGTAGTGCCGCCCAATCCGCCGAAAACCATGGCGGAGTGAGGGTTGTTGAGCCCGATCCGGCCTGCGATCAACGGGGTAACAATGGTCACCAGGATGGTCTTGACTACCCCTGCGGCGATGGAGATGGCGAGTACCTCAGAAGTGGCGCCCAGGGCCGAACCGGTTACGGGCCCCACGATGTAGGTGCAGGCCCCCGCGCCGATGGTCGCCAGATCCACCGCGTCGGTGTACCCAAGGGCCAGGGCGGCGGCCACCCCTGCGGTGAAGGAGACGAGCACCCCGACAAACAGCGAAATGGCCCCGGCCTTGCCGGCTTTTTTGATTTGGGCCATATCGGCGCCCATGGCCGTGGCCACCACGGCAAAATCGCGGAACATGGAGCCGCCCAGGAAAGCCAGGCCTGCGAAAACCGGATAATCGCCAAGCCCTTTCTCGCCTCCCAGGAAAGCGAGGCAGAGCGCGCCCAGGATGGCGATGGCTACCCCCGGGATCTTGCCGCGGAACACGTATCTGGAGAGTCCGTAGGAGAGGAGCATCATGAGCCCGACCAGGAGGAAGGCGAAGATGAGCCCGTTTTTATCGATTATGTTTCGTGCCAGTTCCATCAGGGCTTATTATCAGGGTCGGCATCCTTTCCGATTTTAGCGAGCAGGGGGACCAGCAGCAGACCGGCGAAGGTTGCCGCCCCGCCTGCCAGCAGGGCCACCCAGCCGCCTTCGAAAGCCGCTTTGACGTTCAGGGTGGCGGCCATGGCGACGATAATGGGAATGTACATGGAGCTCCAGAACCAGATGCCCGCCTCCGATTCGCGGGCGAGCCACTGCTTTTTGCGCAGGTAGGCGCTGGCCAGCATAAGCAGCAGCATGGCGAAACCGACCCCGCCGATGTCCCCGTCCAGCCCGATCCATTGACCGAGCAGCCTTCCCAGGTACTTCCCGGTCAGGAAACAGGCGCACAACAACGCTACTCCGTAGATCTTCATGGGTGGGTCTGGGGGTTTGCGAATAATTCTTTCAGGGCATTCTTGGTTACCTTGCCCAGGACGTTCCGGGGCAACTCCTCCAGCAGCAGGTATTGGCGGGGGGCCTTGTACGACGGCAGGCGGGTTTTCAGCCACGCTTTCAAAGGCTCGAGATCCAGTTTTTCCCCCCGGGCCACCAAAGCGGCGCCTATAACCTCGCCCCATTCCAGGTCGGGGATGCCCACCACGCCGCAGTCCTTTACCTGGGGGTGGGTGCGCAGCACCTCTTCGATTTCGAGGGCTGAAATTTTATAGCCTCCGGATTTGATGATATCCACCGAATTGCGGCCCAAAATGCGGTAGCTGCCGTTTTCGCACACGGCTATGTCGCCGGTCTGGAACCACCCGTCTTCGGTAAAAGCCTTTCGGGTTTCCCCGGCCTTTCCCCAGTACTCGGCAAAGACGTTGGCTCCCTTCACCTGGATTTCCCCGGGGTTTCCTTCTGAGATACGTTCGCCGTTCTCACCGGCCAGGCGTATGCGCACCCCGGGCAGTGGCTGCCCGATATAGCCGGGGCGGCGCTCGCCCCGGTACGGATTGCTGATGGCCATGCCCATCTCGGTCATGCCATAGCGCTCCAGCAGGGTATGCCCGCTGATGGTACGCCACTGTTCCAGCACGCTGACCGGCAGGGCGGCCGAGCCTGAGACCATCAGGCGGAAGCCGCCCAGGCATTGCGAAAGGGCCTGCTGCTCCTTCTCGGGCAATTCGTTGTAATGGGCAATGAGTTTGAAGTAGATGGTGGGCACGGCCATGAACAGGTTTATCTCACCCCTCAGGAAAGTGTCGAAGACTGCCTGGGGGTCGAACCCGGGGAGGAATTCGCAGCAGGCCCCGCTCCACAGGGCGCAGCTGAGCATGTTGATGATGCCGTGCACATGGTGCAGCGGCAGCACGTTCAGTACGTGGTCGTCGGGTTGCCATTCCCACGCCTGGGCGAGCGCAGTGATCTGGGCCTGTATCTGGGCATGGGTAGTAACGACGCCTTTGGGCAATCCGGTGGTACCGCTGGTGTACAGGATCATGGCCCGGCGCTCCGGGCCGATTATCGGAAGGGACCCTTCCCCGCCCGTAAGGCGTTCCAGCAGGCGTATCGGCGCCAGCCTGCCGAGGGGGTCCAGGAATTCCCGGAACTCCGGGGTGCAGACCAGGCTGGCCGCCCCGGTATCTTCCAACACGTATTCCATGGAGGCGAGCGGATGTTTCTCGCAGAGGGGCACGGCGATGCCGCCAGCGCGCCAGATGCCCCACTGGATGCAGACATACCCGAAGCCCGGGGGCGCCAGAAAGGCGATGCGCTCTTCCTGCAGGTCGTTTCGCCCGGCCAGCAGGGCCAGGGCCACCCTTTGGGAAGCCTCCAGCAGCTCGGCGTAGGTGTGCCGGCTCGGGCCGCATTGTACGGCTACTCGGGTCCGGAATCCTTCGGCTCTTCCGATCAGGGGAAGGGAACTACGCTCCACTTGGGCAAGTCAGTTGGTTTGGCGATCCCTAATGTAAGGAAAAGTTGGGAAGCGGTTGCCGGCGCGCCCTTTCCACCAACATATCTGTCCCCAACCGGGCCTTGCCGGCTCGGTCCGATTTCCGATCTTGCAGGAAACAATACAACTGCCCTCAGCATGGAAACCTCCACCATTATCAGGCTGCTCATTGACCAGAACAAGTATACCAGCAGCTATTCCTTTCGAAAGATCCATCCGGAAAACCTGGGCTGGCGACTCAATCCCAAAGCGGCGAGCGTGGGGTTTATTTACCGGCATATCGGGGAAATACAGCTCTTATTGGGCACATTTTTGGGCGAGCGCACCGAAGTTGTCAACACCACCATGGGCTTTGAAGATACCGGGCAGGGCGCCGACCTGGAAGCCTCGCGCCGCCTGGTCGAAGCGGGATATGAAATGCTGTACAGCCTTGCAGACAGGCACGATTCCGAATGGTGGCTCGAAACGGTAGAAACCCCCTTTTTCGGCAAAATAGAACGCATCCGCCTGCTGGGGCATATCCTCAACCACAATGCGCACCATACGGGCCAGATTGCCCTTACCCTGGCGAGGTTTTCCGATGCCTGATAATCCCTGGGATGGCTGTATTTCTTCTCAGTGGCTTTGGATGTTTTTTAGTACCTTTTGGGAGATAACTGAACCAAGCATCCATGAAGAAAAATAAACATAACCGTTCCGGGAAAGGTGCTGGCAAGGCATTGCCCCGACGCACCTTCCTCAAGCAAACCGCCCTGGCCTCTTCCATATTTATCGTGCCCAGGCATGTGCTCGGCGGACCCGGCTTTATCGCGCCCAGCGACCGCCTGCACCTGGCGGCCATCGGGGCGGGGGGCAAGGGCCGCAGCGATATATTAAATGCCTCGGTAGACGGGCGCGAGCGGGTGGTGGCCCTGTGCGATGTCGATTTCTCAGGCTCCGCCAAGGCTTCCGTGGAATCGTTTCCCAAGGCCAAACTGTATAGCGATTACCGGGAAATGCTGGACAAGGAGAGAGGGATCGATGCGGTAACCATCTCGACCCCCGACCATGTGCACGGCCCGGCGGCTTCCTATGCCATGCAACGCGGCAAACACGTGTACGTGCAGAAGCCGCTGACCCACAATATCAGCGAAGCCCGGATGCTCACCAACATGGCCCGCAACCAGAAAGTGGTTACCCAGATGGGGAACCAGGGGGGTTCGAACCCCTTGCTGGGCATGGTGCAGCAATGGATTGACTCGGGGCGGCTGGGCAAGATTTCAAAAGTCGAAGTCTGGACGAACCGGCCCGTGTGGCCACAGGGTGGCGCCATGCCCATGGCAGACCCTTCCCTGAAACCGGCCGACCTCGACTGGAACCTCTGGCTCGGGCCCGCCCCTGAGACCCCTTACATCCCCAACCTGCACCCCTTTAACTGGCGGGGCTGGTGGGATTACGGCACCGGTGCCCTGGGAGACGTGGGCTGCCACCTGATCGATATCCCCTTCCGCACCCTGGGCCTCCACTATCCGAAAGATGCCGAATGCAGCGTGGGCACAGTGTTTTCCCAGATGTGGACCCCCGATTACCACCCCGAAGGCTGCCCGGCATCGTCGTTCATTACGCTGCATTTCGACGCTACCGAAAAATCGCAGTCGCCCATTGAAATGACCTGGAGCGACGGGGGCATCCGCCCGTCCCACCCCGACATTATCCCGCCCGACAGCGACATCGGCGGCTCCGGCAGTGCCAACGGGGTGCTCATCCACGGGGAGAACGGCATTATCTCCACCAACATCAACGACAGCTCGCCCCTGATGCCCAAGCTCTACCTGAAC
>DATIPV010000358.1:0-4595 GCA_035471525.1 Robiginitalea sp. | reverse complement strand
ATAGGAGGATGCCTCTTACGATCGCAAAGATACTACCTCCCCGCGTATCAGACAACTGCCGTGGGCGGCCGCTCAGCGGCGCGGGCCGAACAGGGCGTCTACCAGCGTTTTGATGCCGTAGAAGCCCATTGCGATGGCTCCCAGGGCCAGTGCGGCTCCGAAGATAAGCACCGGGTAGTAAAAGGGATGCTCCTGGTTCTTGAAGGCCTCGTAGAGCACCACCGGAGCGGTGAACATGAGCAGGAGGGTTATGGCCAGGCGCTTGAGCCCCCTTATCAGTAGTTTCTTGTCTGTCGGCAAAGCTTCTCGGGTTGGGTTTGGCCGTAAAAATAAGCAGAATTGCTATATTTCTGGCAGCAATGCAACTGCTATGGACCTGGTGCTCATACCCGATAAGTTCAAGGGGGCCCTGCCCGCCGACCGGGTGTGCGAGGCCATCGAGGCCGGGGTGCGCAGCCGGTACCCGCAGGCCCGGTTCCGGCGGTTCGCCGCGTCAGACGGGGGCGACGGTTTCCTCGATGCGGTCGGGGCCGTGCGCGACCTCACCCGGTATACCGAACCGGTATCGGACCCCCTGGGCCGACCCATTTTGGCCGATTACCTGTACGACCCGGCCGGTCGGGAAGCCTTCGTGGAACTGGCGCAGGCCTCGGGCCTGGTTTTGTTGTCGGAAGCCGAGCGCGACCCGCTCCGGACCACCACCCTGGGCACGGGGGAGCTCATCCGTGCGGCCCTGGAGCGCGGGGCCCGCACGGTCTATGTAGGGCTGGGGGGCAGCGCCACCAACGACGCCGGGAGGGGTATTGCCGAAGCCTTTGGGTACAGGTTCCTGGACGAGGATGGCAACCCTCTGGAACCGGTGGGAGCAAACCTGTTGCGGGTGGCCCGCATCGGGTTGCCCGAGCGTTCGCCCCTTCCCGAAGGGGCCCGGGTGGTGGCCGTGAACGATGTGACCAACCCGCTGTGGGGCTCAGAAGGGGCTGCCCATACCTATGGGCCACAAAAGGGAGCCGGCCCCCTGGAGGTTGCCCTGCTCGACCGCGGGCTGCGGCACCTGGATGAGCAGGTACACCGCCAGCTGGGGGTACGTTTCGGCCCGTTGGCCGGATCGGGGGCGGCCGGGGGGGCGGCCTATGGGCTCAAAACCTTCCTGAAAGCCGAATTCGTGAGCGGCACCGATTATGTTATTCAGTACTCCGGCCTGGCCGATTCCCTGGGGCGCCGGCCCGCCGATCTGCTGATTACCGGGGAAGGCCGAATAGACTCGCAGAGCCTCAGCGGCAAATTCATCCAGGGGGTGCTCCGGCTCGGGCAGGAGCACGGCATCCCGGTACTGGCCGTGTGCGGGCGCAGCGAACTGGACTCGGAAACCCTTGGGCGGGCCGGGTTTGAGGCAGTGCTCGAAGTGGCCGATCCGCGACGTCCCCTGGCCTGGAACCTGGAAAACGCCTACACCTGCATCCGGGAGACCGTGGCCGCGTATTTCGAAAAGGCCGGACGGGCAGGCTAGTTCACCGTGAGATTGCGCTGGTGCTGTTGCACCACGGCGAAATAGCCCAGGGGGAATTCCCCGGGGCGGTCGGTATTGTCGAACCGGTCGATGTTGTCGATACCGGTCACATCCAACACGTTGCCCCGGGCCGAGGCCACGGGCGTCTGGAAGGGGCCTTCGAGCTCACTCTGCTCGATCAGCAACCGCATGTAGTTGTAGAAGGTCTTGTCGGCCCCCAGAATGCCGATGGTCAGTTCGGTACCCGGTTCGATCGGGTCTTCGTAGAAATAGGAAAACTGGAAGAACTGCCCCTGGTAGAAGGTGTCTTCGGTGGTCAGGTACAGGGCCTGGCCGAAATCGAACAGGTAGTAGTTTTTCTCCTGGGGCGGGTCGGTAAATCCCACGATAACCTCGGTTTCCTCCCCGGTTTGCAGGGTGGCCTTGCCCTGGAGCACATAGTCGATGGGCACCACGGGCTGGTACCAGGTCTCGGCCAGGTACTGCCGCTGGCGGTGGCGGATCTGCAGCGTAAAGCGCACGTCGTCTTCCAAAAAGAAAGTGGGTATGCGCTGGTCGAAAGTGGCATCCGGGTCGGGTATATAGACCCCGCTGCCGGGGCTTTCCTCTGCCAGGGAGGAGGTAAAAGTGCCTACGGGCTCTCCGTTTTCGAACCGTTCCACATAGATTATCACTACCTCGGCCTGGGTGGCCGGCAGGGGCTCAAAAAAACCGGCCGATTCCCGGAGGCGGATGCGCACCGGGAGAAAGGCCTCCTGCCGGTCTACCCGTATGAGACCCTCCACAATGAGCCGGGGCTCGGCGGCCGGCAGGTCTACCTCGATCACGTCTTCGCAGCCCAAGGCAGCCAGGAATGTAAAAAAGAACAGCAAGCGGGAATGCAGCCTTTTCATCGGTCGGGGTATTGCAGGGTAAGGGAGTCGCTGAATTTCTGCACCACGGCGAAATAGCCCAGTGGGAATACCCCGGGCTGGCCGGTGTTGTCGAACATCTGGTCGTTGTCGAGGCCGGTTACGTCAAAGGCGTTGCCCCGTACGGTGGCGATGGGGGGTTGGAACGGGCCCTGTTGCCCATCTGTCTGCTGCACCAGCAGGTTCATGTAGTTGTAAAACGTCTGATCGGCCCCCAGGATTTCGACTTCGACCTGGGCCCCGTTTTCAAAGACCTGGTCGTAGAAATACGAAAAACGAAAGCGCTGCCCCTTGTAGAAGGTGTCTTCGGTGGGCAGGTAATTCCCGAAGCCGAAGTCGAAAATGTAGTAGTTGTCTGCATCCGGCATGTCGGTATAGGTCACTATTACCTCCGTTTCGTCGTCTTCAAAAAGGGTATTGGACCCCTGTGCCAGGTCGTCTATGGGCACGGCCGGCACATATTTGGTCTGGGCGGCATAGCGACGGCCCTGCCGCTGGATCACCAGGGTAAAGAGGATGTCGTAGTCCAGCACCGTGCGCACCCGTATGCGCTGGTCGGTATCGAATGTCGGATCGGGTTCGTATACGCCGGTGCCCGGCTGCAGTTCGGCAAGGGAACGCGTGGTCGAGGAGGTCGGCAGGCCGTCTTCGAGGAATTGCATGATGATGACGATGTTCTCCACATCGCTCACAGGCCGGGGTTCCCCGAAGAAGCTGCTGGTTTCAGACAGGCGGATGGCCACCGGCAGGAATTCGCGGGTGGTATCTACCCGGATGACGCCTTCGATCACCAGGCGCGGATCTTCGGTAGGGGTCTCCACCTCGATCACGTCTTCGCAGGCAGCCCAGAGGCCGAACAGAGGCAGCAGTATGAAATACCATCTCTTCATGTCAGAACCGGAAATTGTAGGTTACGGCAGGCACGATCCCAAAGATGCTGGTGCGGACGGCCTCGTTGCGGCCCGTGTCCTGGTTCTGCCGGAAATTGATCGAGGCCGCGTTGTAGCGGTTGTAGAGGTTGTAGATACTGAAGACCCATTCCCCTTTTATGCGCCGGTGGGGCTTGCCCCGGGGCTGGAGGGTAGCCGATACGTCCAGGCGGTGGTAGTCGGGCAGGCGCTGCTCGTTCCGCAACCCATAATAGGGGACTGCGAGTCCTTCGAACTGGAATTGCCCCACGGGGTAATTGGTGGGCTGCCCCGTCTGGTAGACGAAATTGGCGTTGAAACTCCACCGGTCGCTGAGCTCGTAGCGGCCGTACAGGGCCAGGTCGTGGCGCTTGTCGTAAGGGGTGCTGTACCACTGCCCGTAGTTGATCCCCGGTTCCTGAACGGTACGCCCCGTGCTCACTACGGTGGTGCGCCCGGGGGTGCGCTGCTCCGATTTGGCAAGGGTGTAGGCCAGCCACCCCGTGAGCCGCCCGGTATTCTTCCGAAGCAACACTTCCCAGCCATAGGCACGGGCATGCCCGTTCAGGATAACCTGTTCGATGGCATTGTTGGCGATCAGGTTGGCACCGTCTATATAGTCGATGCGATTCTGAACTTCCTTGTAGAAGACCTCGGTCTCCAGGCTGTAGTCGTTCCCGGACAAATTCCGGAAATACCCCAGGGCGTACTGGTCTACCAGCTGGGGCTTCGTATACGGGCCGCTGGGCGTCCAAACGTCCAGGGGGGTGGGGGAGGAGGTGTTCGATAGCAGGTGCAGGTACTGGGCCATGCGCGTATAGCTGGCCTTTACGGAACTCTGCCCCCCGAGGGTCCAGGAGAGCGAGAAACGCGGCTCCAGGTTCAGGAATTTTTTGAGGGTTTCTGACCGGCTGGAGCTCAGGGTGTCGATCGGCGTGGCTTCCTGGTACACCAGGCTGAACTCGTCAAAATCGACCGGATTGTCGTTGGCATAGGTGTAAAAGGCGTCCTGCCCCAGGCGGTTGAACTGGCTCAGGCGCAGGCCGTAGCTCAGGCTCAGGCGCGGCGACAGCTCGTGGGAAACATCGGCGTAGAGGGCGTTCTCGTTGGCGTATTTTTTGGTGAGTTGTTCTTCCACGATGCCTGAATCGGGTGCGTTGGGCGAAATCTTTCCCGGGTTGAACACATAATAGGTGTTATGCATCCCGAAATTGAGCTGGAAGGTGTCGCTCAGGTAGTGCTTCAGGTCGTATTTCAGGTTGAAAT
>DATIPV010000357.1:0-7895 GCA_035471525.1 Robiginitalea sp. | reverse complement strand
TGGGTCTTGGCCCATTGCCGGAGCCAGTCGACCAGGTTCAGGTCTGTCTGGAAAAAGGCGGCGTTGTCTGCCGGCAGATAGGAGACGCTCGTGGTTATGCCCCAGGCAAACGAGCCGGAATCGGCCGGCCGGTTCCCGCTCAGGATTTCATAAAAGGCCGTTGTGGCCCGGGAGTCGCGCGAGATCAGGGCCACCTTGTCTCCCTTGGCCAGGTTGAACTCTCCTTTCTGGAAAAGCCACTCCCCTTCCTCGCTGCGGGCAGCCAGCCCCTCGGCCTGGAGGATCTGGTCACCGGCCTCTCGCTCCTGTTCGAAGATGATGGCCGGATAACGGCGGCTGGAAGGCCTGATATCTTCCACTTTGAGTTTCTCGAGCATCTTTTTCCGGGAGGTGGCCTGCTTGCTCTTGGCCACGTTGGCCGAGAAGCGCTGGATAAATTCCTGCAGTTCCTTGGCCTTTTCCTCGGCCTTGCGGTTCTGCTGGGCGCGCTGCCGGGCGGCCAGCTGGCTGCTTTCGTACCAGAAGGTGTAATTGCCGCTGTACAGGTTAATCTTCCCGAAATCAATATCGGCTACATGGGTGCATACCGCATCCAGGAAGTGGCGGTCGTGAGATACCACGATCACCAGGTTCTCGTAATCGGCCAGGAAGTTTTCGAGCCATTGAATGGTGTCGTAATCGAGGTCGTTGGTGGGCTCGTCCATAACCAGCACATCGGGGTTCCCGAAAAGGGCCTGTGCCAGCAGCACGCGCACCTTGAGCTTGGATTCCAGATCGGCCATCAGGTTGTAATGCAGGCTTTCCGGAATTCCCAGGTTAGACAAAAGGGCCGCGGCATCACTCTCGGCATTCCAGCCGTGCATTTCCTCGAAGGCCACCTGCAATTCGCCGATGCGGTCGGCATGGGCGTCGTCGTAATCCGCGTAGAGCGCCTCCATTTCCGTTTTGATCGCAAAGAGCGGCTTATTGCCCATCAGCACGGTCTCCAGCACCGAATGCCCGTCGTAGGCGTTATGGTTCTGCTCGAGCACCGACATGCGCTTGCCCGGCTCCAGAAATACCCTCCCTGAAGTAGGGTCGACCTCCCCGGCCAGTATTTTCAGGAAGGTAGACTTACCGGCCCCGTTGGCGCCGATTACTCCGTAACAGTTCCCGGGGGTAAATGTCACCTGCACCTCGTCAAACAACACCCGCTTGCCAAATTGGACGGAAAGATTCGAAACTGTGAGCATGGAAGCCTTTTTTAAAATTTGGGGCAAAAGTAATCATTTTTGCCCCTTCAGCCCAGGAAAACGCTTTGTTAAATTCAGGCTGGTCAACCCCTTGATATTCTTTTTTTAACGTGCTATTAACAGGGCTCCGCGGCCCGTTTATTTAGCTTTGTCTAGATTTCATATAGTGTCAAAACGCTATGATGCGAAAAGCCTTTTTGGTTTGCCTACTTGCCGGGGCGTGTGCGTGCGGCAGGAACGAAAAAGAGGCAACTTCCACCTATTTTGCCGGGGAAATCGTCAATCCCACATCTGAATACGTGGTTTTGTACCGGGGTGAGGATGTGCTGGATTCGGCCCGCCTGAACTCCGACAACCGTTTTGAGATCCGCGTCGATTCCCTGGCCCCGGGCCTGTACCACTTCCTTCACCGGCCCGAGATGCAATACGTGTACCTGGAACCGGGCGACAGCCTGCAGATGCGCCTCAATACGGTATCGTTCGACGAATCCCTGGCCTTTTCGGGGACAGGGGAGGTCATCAACAATTACCTGATCAACCTATTCCTGGAAGCCGAAGGCGAGGAATCGGTTATCCGCGACTCCTACATCCCCATGGAACCCGGCGTTTTCCTGGTCCGAATGGATTCGCTCAAAGAGGCCAAGCTGGCTGGCCTGGAGCAGCTTCGCGAGGAAGAAAACATGTCTGAAGGCGCTTTTGACGTGGCGCGGGCCAGCATTCAATACAAAAATTATTACTACCGGGAAAGTTATCCCTTCTGGCACCGCCGGCTCAGCCCGGACAAGACCTTCCACGAATTGCCCGACCATTTCTACGACTACCGGGCCTCCATCTCCTACGACGACCCCAAGCTCGTTTTTCTGCGCCCCTATTACGAATTCATGATCTACCATATTGGCAACCTGGCTTTTATGGGATGCCAGAATTCCTGTGAGGCCGACAGCCATACGGTTAAGAATCAATTGCACTTTAACAGGCACCAGCTGCACCTGATCGACAGCCTGGTAAACCCCGGGGAGTTACGCGACAATCTTTTCCGCACGGTGGCATTCGAATACCTGCTCAAAAACGATTCCGAGGAAAACTTTGATAAATTCATGGAAGACTTCCATCGGATGTCGGGAAATAACCGGCATCTGGGCGAAATCGAAGAGCTCAGCGATGGCATCCGCAACCTGCGTCCCAACCTCCCAATGCCGGCCCTGCAGGTCCTCAATACCGACGACCAGCCTGTGCTGCTGGGCGACATCAGGCCCGAAAGGGATCAGAGTGAAGTCGTTTTTTACTTCTGGTCGGGGCCCGAGCCCAAACACCTGAAGAGCATCAGCGAAAAAGTTAGCATGCTGGAAGAGCGCCACCCGGAACTCCGTTTCGTGGGTATTTGCCTGCGCACAGACAAGGAACAATGGAAAAATCTGATCGGGGAATACGGCCTCGACCCGCAGTGGCAGTACTGGGCAGAAGATTTCGAAAGTTTCGCCCACACCCTGGTGGTATATCACCCCTATAAAAGCATTGTTACGCGCAACGGCCTGATTATAGACGGCTTCGCCAACCTCAACACTTCCTTTTAGAAAAGCGGCATGCGCGCAGCATTCAGGCTCCCGGAGCATCTCCGGCGCCTGCCCCTCAGGGATTCCCTTTGCGGTAGTCTTCCAGGAACTTTTCCAGCCCGATATCGGTCAGGGGGTGCTTGAGCAGTCCATCGATGGCCGAAAGCGGCCCGGTCATTACATCGGCCCCCAGTCTGGCACACTCGATAATGTGCATGGTATGGCGTATGGAGGCAGCCAGAATCTCGGTATCGAAGGCATAGTTGTCGTAAATTTCCCGGATATCCGCAATCAGGCTCAGGCCATCGGTGGAGATGTCGTCGAGCCGGCCGATAAAGGGCGATACATAGTTGGCCCCGGCCTTGGCTGCCAGCAGGGCCTGCCCGGCGGAAAAAACCAGGGTGCAATTGGTGCGGATGCCCTTGTCTGCAAAGTATTTAAGGGCCTTGACCCCGTCTCGGATCATGGGCACCTTTACGACGATTTGTTCGTGCAATTCTGCCAGCTCTTCGCCTTCCCGGATCATTTCCGGGAAGGTGGTGGCAATTACCTCGGCCGACACGTCGCCCCCATCCACGATCTGGCAGATGTCGACGTAGTGCTTCAGGATGTTGTTCTTGCCGGTAATCCCTTCCTTGGCCATCAGGGAAGGATTGGTGGTTACCCCGTCGAGCACGCCCAGGGCCTGGGCCTCGCGGATCTGATCCAGATTGGCGGTATCGATAAAAAATTTCATAGGACGGCAGTTTGATTTCGGTTGGACCGGTTCTGTGAACCGGCCTGTAAAACTACAATTTATAATGGTTTCGGAGCAGGCGCTCGTAGATTTTATCGGGCAGGCATTTTTTCAGGACCACCGAAAAACGCTGCAGGGGGCTTCCCACCGTATAGTGCACTTTCGGGGAGCGCGATCGTACTATCTGCAGGAGTTTTCGGGCCACCTGTGCCGGGTCGCCGCCCCGGTCCACATGGGCATCCATCAGGGAAAGGCTCCGGCCATAGGAGTCCTGGTAGGGCGAACCCTCCCGCAGCGGGCTGTGGTAGCGGCCCGAGGCAATATTCGTGGCGTAATCGCCGGGGGCCAGCGTGCATACGGAAATCCCGAAAGACCTCACTTCCATGCGGTAGGCCTCAGAGGCCACGTGCAGCGCGGCTTTGCCGGCCGAATACATCCCCCGGAACGGCAGGCCCATATAGCCGGCGATCGAGGTAACGTTCACTATCAAACCCCCTCCCTGGTGGCGCATGTGAGGCAACACGGCCCGCATAACCCGCAGGGGGCCGTGAAAATTCGTTTCCAGCGTCAGCAGGCTCTCTGCATGCGGCAGCTCTTCCAGAGGCCCGGTAATGCCCATACCCGCATTGTTCACCAGCACATCTATACGGCCTTCCCGAGCCACAAGCTCCGAAACGGCCCCGGCGACCGAGGCATCGTCGCGCACGTCGAGCGACAAAAGGGGAAAGGCGTCGAATTCCGGGTAATTCTGCGGATTGCGGGCAGTGCCGTAAACACGGTACCCGCGGCTGGCGAGCAAGCGACCCTGGGCCAGGCCCAGGCCCGAAGAGGCTCCGGTGATCAGTACGACTTTGGGTGCATCCATGGCCTGAAAAATACGAATTTTATACCTCCCGGGCTCGCCTTTCGAAGGGCTCACCCTTTAAAAAAAGGCATAAAAAAAACGGCAAGCTACCTACATCGCACCGCTTCGACCGCATACCCTTGCTGTGTTCCCACCCTGGGGGATTCTGCAGGAGCTGGTCGTGTAGGACTTGCCGCGTGCAAATATACGATCTTTTTAAGTTTGGGACAATGCCCGGGCATCCGTATTTTAGCAAAACGCCTGCACGGCTCATCTGTGGCCTGGGGCATTAGATACATCACGGTATGGCTATGTGGAAATTAGGCCTTTCAGGTTTGCTGCTCGGCATGTTCCTGGCCTGCGGGGAGGAACGTCCGGAACGATTCTTCTCCCTGCAGCTCGGAGGCAACGGCACTAAATATACCACCGGGGAAGTGGTGAAAATCGGCGTAGCATCGCGGGCCGAACAAGGGGTCGATTCGGTGCAGTTCCGGCTGGGGGGCAGCGAGCTGCCCGTTGCCGACGGCCAGGCGAGACTCTCCCCGGCCACGCTGGGCAACAAATCCCTGGAGGCCCGTATTTTTTCTCAGGGACGCGAAATTACGCTGAACCGCGACATTCTGATCCTGGCGGCACAGGCCCCTGAAATTTATACGTACGAAATCGTGAATGCCTTTCCGCACGACCGCGATGCCTTTACCCAGGGGCTGGAGTTCCACGGGGATACCCTCTACGAGAGCACGGGCATTAAAGGGGCATCGAGCCTGCGCCGGGTCGATTTCAGGACCGGCGAAATCCTGGCCAAAACCGAGCTGGAACAGAGCTATTTCGGCGAGGGGATCACCGTGCTGGGAGACACCGTTTACCTGCTTACCTGGCAAAATGGCAAGGGATTCCTCTATAACAGGCACTCCCTGGAGCGCATTGGTTCCTTTGCCTACGGACAGAGCGCGGAAGGCTGGGGTTTGTGCAACGACGGACGCTGGCTCTACAAAAGCGACGGCAGCCAGAAGATTTGGAAACTCGACCCCACCACCCTGGAGGAAACGGATTATATCGAGACGGTAACCAACAAATCGGTCTTTAACAAGACCAATGAACTGGAATACGTAGACGGGAAGATATACGCTAACGTCTGGCAAAAGCCGAGCATGATGATCATCGACGCGACGAGCGGTGCCATTGTTGGGGTGGTCAACTTCGGGGGGTTGGAAAAGCAGGTTACCCAGCACGAAAACCTGGATGTTCTCAACGGAGTTGCCTATCACGCCGGGCGGAAAACGTTTTTTGTAACCGGTAAACGCTGGGACAAGCTCTTTGAAGTACGCATTGTGAAACGGGAACCTTGAAGCGCTTTGAAAAACAACTTACCGTAGGTCCAGAAGACCTGGACGAGCTGCAGCACGTGAACAATGTGCGCTACCTGGAATGGGTGCAGCAAATATCCAAAGAACATTGGCAGGAGCTATCCAACCCGGAATGGGATGCCCGATATTTCTGGGTGGTGCGCAGCCATCATATGGAATACTTCCGGCCAGCCCTCGCTGGGGACCGGCTCCTGCTCTCCACCTACGTGCCTGAAGTGACCGGACCGCTCTCCCTTCGGGTCGTGGAAATAAGCCAGGCCGGAAAGGATGTGTTGATAGCGCGCTGCCAAACGCAGTGGTGCCTGGTCGACGATACATCCAAAAGGCCCTGCCGGATCCCCGAGGCCATCCGGGAGTGTTTTTAATATTAACCTCTTGTATTTCAGTGATATATAATTTTTTAATACGTATTTTCTTATAATATATGTTTTATTTACTTCCGTATATAGTTTTATATACGTACTTTCAAATGGCATTTCGCATCAAATTATAACGAAAACCATAGATATTCTATGGTTTTTTAATAGGGCTAAAAAGCTCACAATGACTAATTTGGAATCAAAAATCTCCCCGGGTGGATTTAACGTACGGAATTGTAGACGCCAACGCCACAACCTCGCTCCAGCTGCAGCATTTTATGGAGGAATACGAGGCGTTTTTCTGCGTGTCTCAGGACGGGACGCCCGAAGGAGGCCTCAACAGCATCCTGAAGTTTAAACCGGATGTGGTCTTCGTAAACCTGAGCCAGCAGGCCGGCAGCTATTTTTCCATGGTCCGCGACTGTTTCCAGTTCCTGGACGCCCAACCCCTCTTCATCGGCCTGGCCACCGACCAGGCACACGCCTATGAAGCCCTAAAGCACCAGTTTTTTGATTTCTGGGTATTGCCCTTCAGCGAGTTCGAGATCCGCAAAACCCTGCTTAAGCTGGGCAGGCGCCTGCCGAAACCGGTCCAGGCCCCTACCCTCTGCCTGCAATCCTACAAAGACTACCAGTACCTGAATACCCAGGACATCCTCTACCTGCAGGCCGACAACAACTCCACCGATTTTGTGCTGCGGGACGGTACCCGCGTAAGCGCCTACAAGACCCTGAAGAGTTTTGAGACCCAGTTGCCGCCCAATTTTGTGCGCGTCCACCAGAGCTATATCCTGAACGGCGACTACATTTCCCGCATCAATTACGGCAAAAGCCGCTGTACCCTGCGTTTCGGCAAAACCGAGCTCCCTTTCTCCCGCGGGTACAAAGGCAATGTGGATGCACTAAAGGAGCTCCTGACCCAGAAGGCCCTGAATCCGCGTTCCTGAACGGATTCTCTCAAAACCCTGCCAAATACTAACAGACGCGGGCCGTTTACTATTTCGTCAGAATTCACATACAAAAAACGAAGGAGCCTTGCTACTTTGCTTCCAATAACCCAATAAACCGATTACTTAAAAAAACTGTATTATGAAAAAAATAACCTGCCTTGCAGCCCTCTTTGTTTTAATGATCGGCCTGACCGCCTGTGAAGCCGACAACGCCCTTGCCGACCAGGATGCCCTTTACGACGCAGCCTGCACCACCTGCGGGCAAGACATCGACACTGATGCAGATTGCACTACATGCGGACAGGATATCGACACAGATGCAGAATGTACTACCTGCGGACAGGATATAGACACAGATGCAGCTTGTACTACCTGTGGACAGGATATCGACACAGATGCAGAATGTACTACCTGTGGACAAGATATCCCTGGAAACTGAGTTTAAATATTCTGTTCCAGAATAATATTCATCGGAGCCTTGCACAGCGCGGGGCTCTTTTTTATTTTGTGTAGGAAAAGAACTCCCATGCGGATCAAGTCCCTTCCGAGTTTTGCAATATTGGCTGCAAGCATAGCCATCATAATTTCTTGTGCCGATAACAAACAGGAAGCCAGTTCTCGCGAGAAGTACTTTGAGCTGCAAAATTTAATTTCAGCCTTGCCTCCGATCGACAGCCTCACTTCGGAAAATAAAGCGGTCTTGGCAGAGGAATTTATACCGCAAATTCAAGCCCTCCCTCTGGATACCATACCGACCGAACTCTATACCGAGCTTCTCAATCGGTTCAACGAAAATACAGATTCGGCCCAGTACTATACCATTTTAAACGATGCTCTGGCCAAGGCACAAGAAC
>DATIPV010000356.1:0-2078 GCA_035471525.1 Robiginitalea sp. | reverse complement strand
AAACGCCAAGCCCACGCTCCAGCCTACTATTTCTGGAGCGTCTTCCTGAATGCGTCACTTTGGGTCACCAAAAAGTCGATGAGCTGGAATTCGTTGCTTTTCCGCAGCAGGGTACGGGGGGGCATCTGGGCATCGCAGTAGTACAGGAACGCGTCGATCTGGTCCTGGGGGATGCCCAGGTCCTGCACGAAAAAGGCATCATCGTACACGTGCCGCAACGCCTCGCTCATCTTGAGTCCGGGGGCCTCGGGCGTGGCTTCCTTGTATAGCGTACCGGCCAGCAACTTGAAGATATTCACGAAATTGAGGCCGTACTGCATGCCGCGCACGGTCTGGCTTTCAGCAATATTGGCAAACTCGCTGGTCTCGTCGGTCTCGTAGTCGTACCCTTTGAAATCTTCATTGCGCAGGCGCAGGAATTCCTGCTGGTCTTCGGGGCTAACGGTAACCTCATCCAACTCCGTCACTTTCTCATTCACCTCCACGACCAGCCGCCCCTTTCTGAGGATCTCGGCACTGACCACTACCTGCTTCATCTGGTAATTAAGGGCCAGGAAGAACAATTCGTCCCCTTCCCGGGCGGGAATGGCAAATTCGCCCTTTTCATTGGTGATGGTTGCCTGCCCGGCAGTGTTATTGATCACGTTCTCGTTGGGCACCGGCATGCTCATGTACAGCACAGTTCCCCGAAGCAGGGGACGCTGGTCGTCCTGGGCGGCTACGCGGGCCAATGGGAAGAGGGCAAGCAGGAGGAGTAGTTTTTTCATAAGGCGGTCGGGGATGGGCCCCTTGTAAACGTAAAGATAAAGAAAGGGCAAGCGGGGCAAAAATAAAACCGAACGGGCATAAACTTATGTTAATACCCGGCTCGGCAAACCCACGGGAGCCCATCGATCGCGCCCAATGAATATTTGGCTGCCTGCTGCCCGCACCCGGACAGATTGGGGGAACAAAGCCCCTCCTCCCCGCAGTTCCAAGGTACGCCAACCCGCTGCAACCCCCTATCATCCGCCGGCCCGCCGGGCCTTCCCGAACCCGCACCGCTGCTGGCATGCTGCAGCCCGGGCGCCTTGTTTTGCACGGCGGGTCCCGGCCCCGGCCCATTCAACAGAAAAAGGGGGCTTTCCGGCTAAAATCTGTGGGGAATCTGCCCGGAATCTTATTTTTGTAGGTCGGCCGTCGCCGCACCCCCTTTGGGGGTGCCGGCGGCCCGGCTTCAAACACACTGCACTATGAAAATGAAAGCCCTGCTCCTGTCCGGCGCCCTGGCCCTGTGCCTGCCCGCCACCGCCCAGGTCAAGATCGGTAACAATCCCGAGGTGATCGATGCCGCTTCCCTGCTGGAGCTCGAGAGCACCGACCGGGTGCTGGTCATCACCCGGGTCAATACGGCTCAGATGGAGGCCATATCCCCTTCCGTGGGTGCCCTGGTGTACAACACCGATGCAGGCTGCCTGTATTATTACGACGGGGCACTTTGGGTAAATATCTGCGAATCGCTCCCGGTGGCGTTCGACACCCGGGCCATCGTGAACCCGGCCCCCAGCATCGTGATAACCCAACTGGGCGACACGCTTAATTTCGAAGTGGCGCTCAACGCCATCCGCTCGGAGAATATCGTGGACTTTTCCATCGGCAGCCAGGACATCCAGAACAACGCCATCAACGACCAGAAACTCGCCCCCAATTCGGTGGGTACCGAAGAGCTGCAGGACAATGCGGTAACCGACAACGAGCTCGATTACGGAGCGGTAACCCTTCTGGATTTCACGAACGACGCCGGCTTTATCACTGCGGCAGCAATTGTTAGCAACGATGTTGGCAATAGCATTGAAATTGGTGATGACAATGGCGCTTACTTCAACGCCGAACCGCTCGAAACCCTGATTTTTGATAATGCGGATGCGATAGCCGTATTGCAAAACGACAAGGAAGACGTATCCAATAAATCGGACAACACGGCCTTAGGGAATTCAGCCACCCTCTACCCGACCCAAAATGCGGTTAAAACGTATGTCGATGCGGCCGTTCTGGCCTCTAACCAGACTATTGTAAGTGGGGACGCCCCCAACAGCCTT
>DATIPV010000355.1:0-2811 GCA_035471525.1 Robiginitalea sp. | reverse complement strand
TTCCAGCTCTACAATCCGGTGGAGGAGCGGGTGCGGAAAGATGTGATTGGCCGGGCCGCCGCCGCCGGCTGCCCCGTGCTGGTGGTGCTCTGCGACGTACCCACCTTTGGTTACCGGCCGCGCGACATCAAAAACGGGCTGGCCATGCCCCCGAAAATGTCCCTGTCCAATATCTGGCAGGTTCTCGGCAAGCCCCGCTGGGCCCTGCAAACGCTGAAATACGGACAGCCCGGCTTTAAGACGCTTGAACCGTATATTCCCAAAGGCCTCGACCTGAAACAGCTGGGCCTTTTTATGAACCAGACCTTTTCGGGCCTGCTCGACCCGGAAAAAATCAAGCCCATCCGCGATTTGTGGCCCGGCAAACTGGTCCTGAAAGGGGTGGCTTCCGAGTGGGATGCCCGGCAGGCCCTGCAGCTCGGCTTCGACGGCATAATCGTCTCCAACCACGGCGGGCGGCAGCTCGACGCCGGGGAGGCCACCATCAAACCCCTGCAACGCCTGGCGAGGGACTATGGCGACAAGCTCACCGTAATGGTCGACAGCGGACTGCGCGGCGGGCCCGACGTGGCGCGTGCCATGGCCTCGGGGGCGGCCTTTACCTTTATGGGGCGCAGTTTTATGTACGGGGTGGGAGCCCTGGGCGCCAGGGGCGGCGAGCACACCATCTCCATGTTGAAAACCCAGTTCCGGCAAAATATGGAACAACTCTGCTGCGAACGCGTGGCAGACCTGCCGGGCCATCTGATCCATTCCTAAAACCAACCAACCATGTCTCAATTCGATATCGAAGAACAGATCGAGCAGCTGGCCGGGGGCGAGTTCGAACGCCAGCCCGTGCCCGCCTCCCGCCTGAAAAGCTGGAAGAGCTTTTTGGGCATGTACGCCGGGGAGCACGCTGCCGGCACCGAATTTGTGATCGGGCCGCTTTTCCTGACCACGGGGGTAAGCGCCTTTGACCTGATCGTGGGCCTGCTGCTGGGCAACCTGCTGGCCGTGCTGAGCTGGCGTTTCCTGACTGCTGAAATAGCCGTGAAGCATCGGCTTACGCTGTATTACCAACTCGAGAAAATCTGCGGGAAGAAGCTGGTGATCGGATACAACCTGGCCAATGGCATCCTGTTCTGCTTCCTGGCCGGGGCCATGATCACCGTCTCGGCCACGGCCGTGGGCGTCCCCTTCGATATGGAGATGCCCAAGCTCACCGATACGATGCCCAACGGGCCCACCTTTGTGGTCATCGTCCTGGCCGTAGGGGCGGCTATTTCGCTGATCGCCGCCAAGGGGTACGATATGGTGTCCAAAGCCGCCAACTGGATGTCGCCGGTAATTGTGCTGGGCTTCCTGGCCTGCGGGATCGTGGCCCTGCAGCAGCTGGAGATCCGTTCCTTCAGGGGGTTCTGGGAGCTCTGGGGCACGGGCTCCGACCCTTTCCCGGGGCAGATCAAGTACACCTTCTGGCATGTGGTGCTCTGGTCGTGGTTCGCCAATGCGGCCATGCATATCGGCATGTCGGACCTCTCTGTCTTCCGCTTTGCCAAAAAAGCGAGCAGCGGCTGGACCACGGCTGCCGGCATGTACGTGGGGCACTATATGGCCTGGATTGCGGCGGCCCTGCTCTACGCGGTCTACCTGCGCACCCCCGAAGCCCAGGCAGTCCTGGGGGTGGGCGAAGCACCCCCTGTGGCACCCGGGCCCCTGGCGTACAGCGCCCTGGGCTTCTTCGGCATCGTGGCGGTGGTGCTGGCCGGCTGGACAACCGCCAATCCGACCATTTACCGGGCCGGTCTGGCCTTCCAGGCCATCCTGCCCAAAACCTCCACCTTCTGGGTTACCATCCTGGCAGGTACCATCGCCACCATTGCGGGCCTTTTCCCGGCCTTTGCCATGAAGCTGCTCGATTTTGTGGCGCTCTACGGCTTTATCCTGGCCCCGGTAGGGGCGGTAATCGCCTTCGAGCATTTCTTCGGGAAGCAGGCGGGCATTATCCCCAATTACGCCGAATTCCACAACCTGGGGGTGAACAGGGCCGTGCTGCTGGCCTGGTTGCTGAGCGCCATCGGCTTTTACGCCCTTTCGGTCTGGCAGGGCATCTTCCTGTCGTTCCTGACCTTTCCGGCCTGGCTCGTAAGCGGCTTGCTCTTCCTGTGGCTGAGCCGGCTCTCGCACGCCAAACCGTCCCGGGCATAACCGCCGGGCAGAATCCGCGCAGCAGAAAGCCCTTCGCAAGAAGGGCTATCTACGTTATTCCACGCGGAATTCGTAAGTGCCCGAGGCGAGCTCCAGCTGTACCCGGCCATTTCCTTCTTTCAATTGGCTGATGCCGGGCGCCCGGCGAAGCCGGCGCCCGCCCTCGGTAACCTGTTTCAGGCTTTTCGCGGGCAGTCGCAGCGTGGCCGAGGTATTCGGGGGCACCGTAAAGCGGTACAGGGCGGCAGGTCCGACCCTTTCCCACGAACTGGCAATGCGGCCGTACGGGCTGTCGAAATACCCTTTGGCAAAGGTGAGCACCCTATCGGGGTCGGGCACGGGTTCCAGGATAAAATGACGGAAGCCTGGCGAAGCCTCGTCGCGGCGGATGCCCAGGGAATAATTGTACATCCAGGCCCCCACGGCCCCGAAGGAATAATGGTTAAAGGAATTCATGCTGTTGTTGCCGCCGAAGCCGTCTTCGAGGGTATAGGAATTCAGGCGCTCCCAGATAGTGGTGGCACCATTGATAACCGGGTACAGCCAGGAGGGGTATTCCCGTTGCCGCAACAGCCGGTAGGCGTCGGTGTTGTTCCCGGTTTTGGACAGGGCCCCGTTTAT
>DATIPV010000354.1:0-9706 GCA_035471525.1 Robiginitalea sp. | reverse complement strand
ATACGTGAATTCCTGGATTCCGACTTGCTGGAGCAGTATCTGCTCGGCACCACCACAGAGTT
Source organism: Robiginitalea sp. (assembly GCA_035471525.1). Classification (GTDB taxonomy): domain Bacteria; phylum Bacteroidota; class Bacteroidia; order Flavobacteriales; family Flavobacteriaceae; genus Robiginitalea. Next base: position 9,644 of record DATIPV010000354.1, on the reverse strand, counting down.
GGAAAGCGCCCGCGTGGAGCGCTATATCGCCATGTACCCGGAAGTAAGGGAAACCTACCGGGAACTGCAGGACAACCTGGAAGCCTACGCCCGCCTCCATGCGGTAAAGGCGCCGGAAGGCCTGCGCGAGCGCATCATGCAAAGTGTCAGAAGGGAAAGGGCCGGGCGCAGCCGCTTTATGCGCTTTGCAGTGGCGGCCACTATCACGGTCCTGTTCTTTGCCGGAGCTTCCTTCTTTTTCTGGAACCAGAACCAGAGCCTGCAGCACGAGAATGCCATGGTGAACAACAAAATCCGCGTGCTGGAAGCCGATATGAAAGAACAGCTCGAAGACGTGCGCAACCAGTTTATCGTGCTCAACAACCCGGAGACCCGCAAGTTTATGGTGAACGGGAACGTCAAGGCCCGGGAACTCAAGGCCATCGCCTATGTAAACCCGGTCAAGAAGCTTTCGTACATTAACGTGCGCAAACTGCCGAACCTGCCCGCCGACAAAGATTACCAGATGTGGGCCGAAGTAAACGGCGAAATGGTGAACCTGGGGGTGTTGCGCGATTTCGGAGGCAAGGATAAATTACTGGCCCTCCCTTATGGAGAAAAAGGCATCAGTTATATTACCATAGAACCGAAAGGTGGGAACATTACGCCCACCGTGCAGAATATCGTCGCCGATTTCTCGTATTGAGAACGGACGGCTGAAAACGTTCCCGCCCCTTTTTCAAGGGGCTTTTTTTGTATCTTTGTGCAAATTCGCACCCCATGAAACTCCTCCTTCTCAGCATCGTCTTATTGGGCCTCGCCTTCGCGGGGATTTCGATAAAGATCTGGGCCAAAAAAGATGGAAAATTTGCCGGGACCTGCGCCAGCCAAAACCCACATCTGAACCGCGATGGCGCGGCCTGCGGGATTTGCGGGAAACTCCCGGAGGAGCCTGGCTGCAAACAGGAAATACAGGCCTGACCGCCCTGTTGCCCGGTTGTTTCGGGGTTTTGTAACCGCCCTCATTTGATCTCGGAAAACGACATACTCCTGGAGACCATAGAAAAAGCCAAGGCCGGAAACCAAATGGCCTTCAGCCAGTTGTTAGACCGGTTCTGGCACGAAGTGTATCACTACCAGCTCAAACGCACCCAGAACGAGAATGACGCCGAGGATATCACCATACAGACCTTTTCGCGGGCCTTCGACAAGATCGATTCATACGATTCCCAGTACGCCTTCAATACCTGGCTCATTACCATCTCCAGGAACCTGCATGTCGACATGCTCCGAAAACGCAAGCGAAACGTGCTGGAAAGCTCGGAAAACCACGGGACCGACGCCATGAAACTGATCCTGGACGAGACCCCCTCGCCCGAGGACCAGCTTATAATCGAACAAAACCTGAAAACCCTGCTGCGCTACCTGCGCAACCTAAAACCGGCCTACCGGCAGGTGATTGAGCTGCGCTATTTCCAGGAATTGAGCTACGCCGAAATCGCCGAGTATCTGGGGGAACCGGTAAACAACATCAAGGTAAAGCTGCTGCGGGCCAAGAAACTGCTGGCTGGCTTGATCGCCGAGGCTTCCGAAGGAAAGTGACCCCTGCCCGGCACCTGTTCCCATGGGTTAATTTGTTTGTATATTTGCCCAAATCCATGCTATGAGTACGACCGCTCCCGAATCGGTAACCCCCCCAAAGGGCAAACCCAAATGGCTCCGGGTGAAATTGCCTACCGGCAAGAAGTACACCCAGCTCAGGGGCCTGGTGGATACCTATAACCTGAATACCATCTGTACCTCCGGCAGCTGTCCCAACATGGGGGAATGCTGGGGGGAAGGCACGGCCACCTTCATGATCCTGGGAAATGTCTGTACGCGCTCCTGCGGCTTTTGCGGGGTGAAGACAGGCCGCCCCGGGCCCGTAGACTGGGCAGAGCCCGAGAAAGTGGCCCGCTCCATCAAAATAATGGGGATAAAACACGCCGTGATAACCTCGGTAGACCGGGACGACCTGAAGGACATGGGGTCGATTCTCTGGGCCGAAACCGTCAAGGCGATCCGCCGGATGAACCCGGATACCACGCTCGAAACGCTGATCCCCGATTTCCAGGGGGTCGAGAAACACCTCGACCGTATCCTCGGGGTGGCTCCTGAGGTAATCTCCCACAATGTAGAAACCGTAAGGCGGCTCACCCGCGAGGTGCGCATACAGGCCAAATACGACCGCAGCCTGGGCGTGCTGCGGTACCTGAAGGACCAGGGCGCCCGGCGAACCAAGTCGGGCATTATGCTGGGGCTGGGGGAAACCCGCGATGAAGTGCTGCAGACCCTGGAAGACCTGCGCGGCGCCGGCGTGGATGTGGTAACCATCGGGCAATACCTGCAACCAACGCGCAAACACCTGCCCGTTACAGCGTTCGTTACCCCTGAGCAATTCGAAGCCTACCGAGAGATTGGGCTGGAGCTGGGCTTCCGCCATGTGGAGAGCGGTGCCCTGGTGCGCTCTTCCTACCACGCCCATAAACACATCCATTAATTCGGGCAAACGTCAGGCCCCATTGCTTTGAAGAAAATCACCCTCGGCATTAACGGTTTTGGCCGCATCGGCAGAACCCTCTACAGGCTGCTGCTGCCCCATCCGCACCTACGGGTGGCGCTGGTGAACGATCTGGCCGATGCCCCCACCCTGGCCCACCTGCTCAGATACGACAGCATTCACGGGGTGCTACCCCAAACCGTGGAAGCCGACGAAACCGGATTCCGGGTGGGTGAGGTTCGCACGGCCCTCACGTGTCACGGGCGGCCTGAGGACATCCCCTGGGGAAAGTACAACGTAGATTTGGTGGTCGACGCCTCCGGGCAATTCAAGGACCGGGAAAGCCTGCAGGGCCATCTCAGGGCAGGGGCCCGCAAAGTACTGCTTACGGCCCCCCCGGCGGACCCCCGCATTCCCATGGTCGTATACGGGATCAACGATTCCGTGCTGGGGCCACAGGTCGATATTTTCAGCAATGCCTCCTGTACCACCCACAACGCGGCTCCCATGATACAGGTGCTGGACCGTCTCTGCGGCATCGAACACGCTTACATCACCACCGTGCACTCCTATACCTCCGACCAGAGCCTGCACGACCACCCGCACCGGGACCTGAGGCGGGCCAGGGCGGCCGGCCTTTCGATTGTGCCCACCACCACGGGGGCCGCCAAGGCGCTGACCGCCGTCTTCCCGCACCTGGAAGGGGCCCTGGGAGGCTGCGGCATACGGGTGCCCGTACCCAATGGCTCCCTGACCGACCTTACGGCCCATGTGCGGAAACCGCTTAGCATTCAGGAAATTAATGCTACTTTTGAGGAAGTTTCGAACAAGGCTCTCAAAAACATATTGTTTTACACCGAAGACCCTATAGTTTCTATCGATATAAACAATAGTTGTCACTCCTGTACGTTTGATTCTCAGATGACTTCGGTTATTGGTAACCTGGTGAAGGTTGTGGGATGGTACGACAATGAAACGGGCTACAGCAGCCGGATTATCGATACGATCGAGCTGATGTTAAAGAAACGCTTTATTTGACAAGGGGCTGGTCACATACCAAATGGTTAATTTGTCTGTGGTTCGCACTGCTCCTCCCCGGTTTTACGGGGGCCCAGCAGGACGAAACCCCGGAACAGGAATACAATGCCCTATGGGAGCAGGCCCTGGCGCTGAAAAATCGCGACCAGCAGGAACTGGCCCTGCAAACCCTGGACCGGGCCGCCAACCTGGCGGAAGAGCAGCTCAACGAGAAGTGGCTCATAGACTGTTACCACCTGTTCGCCCAGATCTATCTGGATATGGGCAAACAGGAAATGGCCGAATTCAATTCGGGCCGTGCGGAACGGTTCCTGGAGACCATCGAATATCCCCCCGGCATGGCGATGCACTACTTCGTGGAGGCCCTGCTGTTTTACCGGGGATCCAATTTTTACCAGGCCCTGTACGAGCTCAACCAGGCCAAGCAACAGACCAACAGGCGCAACCTGCTGAACCGCATTACGCTGCTGGAAGCCGATATTTACCGCAGCATTGACAAACTGGAGGCGGCCGAAACCAACTACAATTCGCTCCTGGTCAACAACGACCCCCTGGAACCGGAATACCTCAAAACCCTCGCCTACCTGGGCCTGGCCGAGCTGGAGGCCCTTCAGGACCGCACCGAGGAGAGCATCGACAATGCGCGCAATGCCCTGGCCCTGGCCCGCGCCAACCAGTTCTCAAGGGAGCTGTTCCGGGCAACCGAACTCCTGCAACAACTCCATGAGAACAACCGGCAATACGTTGAGGCGCTCGGCTATCTGAAATCGATGAGTCAGCTCCGGGATTCCATCTACAACCTGGACAAAATGGAAGCCGAGACCCAGACCTCCGACCGGGTTACCATCGACCACATGGGCAAGACCATCAACCAGCTCGAAGGCGAGAACGACAACCTGAAAAAATCGGCAAACCGCTCGGAGCTTACCGCCATTCTAACCTCGGCCTTTCTGACCATTATTTCGCTGCTGGCAGTCTCCCTGTACCGCAACAACCAGATCAAGCTCAAGACCAACGACCTGCTTCAAACCAAGAACCGGGAACTGCAGGCCGCCCGCGATGCGGCCGTACAGGCCATGGAGGCCAAGACCAACTTCCTGTCCACAGTTAGCCACGAGCTGCGAACCCCCCTCTATGCGGTTACGGGGCTCACGCACCTGCTGCTGGAGGAGAACCCGTCGGAAGCCCAGCAGGAACATCTGAAGGCCCTTAAGTTTTCGGGAGACTATTTGCTGAACTTCATCAACGACATCCTGCAGATCAACAAGATCGACGCCGACAAGCTGGAGCCCCTGGAGATCGAATTCAACCTGAAGAAGGTACTTGCCGAGGTGATGAATTCCCTGCAGCAGACCGCCAAGGAGAGCAAGACAGAACTGATCCTGGAATACGACCCAGAAATCCCGGGCCAGCTGATGAGCGATCCGGTGAAACTATCCCAGATCTTCATGAACCTGGTCGGCAATGCCCTTAAATTCACCAAGAACGGGGAAGTGATGGTACTGGCCAAGCTCATCAAGAGGGAGGAAGACAAGGCCCATATTTTCTTTGAAGTGCGCGACAACGGCATCGGCATCGCCAAGGAACAGCAGGAAAAGATCTTCGACAACTTTGAGCAGGGCTCCATACAGATCAATCGGGAATACGGGGGCACCGGACTGGGCCTTTCCATTGTAAAAAGCCTGCTGGGGCTGTTCGACAGCAAGATCCAGCTCGAAAGCGAGCCGGGCAGGGGAAGCTCCTTTTTCTTTGAGCTGCACATCAAGTGCAAAGACAGCCTGGTAGACGACATTCCCTTCGAGATGGACCGGAAGGAATACGATTACCAGGGGCTGCACCTGCTGGTGGTGGAAGACAACAAGATAAATCAGGTGATTACCCGTAAAATGCTGGCCAAAAAGGGCGTCAGCTGCGACCTGGCAAGCAACGGCACCGAGGCGGTGGAACTGGCCGGCGCCAACACCTACGACGGTATCCTGATGGACATCCACATGCCCGGCATCAGCGGGGTGGAGGCCACCAGGCAGATCCGCGCCTTCGACTTAGAGATCCCAATCATCGCCCTTACGGCCATCTCCCTGGACGACAGCCTGGAAACCTTCTTTGCGGCCGGGTGCAACGATGTGGTGACCAAGCCCTTCAAACCGGAGGTCTTCTACCAGAAGATCGGGGAAAACATCGTGGAGCACAAGCTGCGCAAATCCATCTCCTAAAAACTTTCCAGAAAGGCCTCCAGCACAGCCCGGTCGGCGGGCCCGAAGTGGTGGCGCACCCCCAGGGTACAGCAATCTGCCACCCGCCCGTCGAGGCGCACGGCGTCCTTCTCCGTGGTGAGAACCCGGCCCATCCCGTTCAGGTTGGCGATTTCGGCCCGGGTAAAGGCATGGTGGTCCGGAAAGCACAGGTGGGTAAAGGAAATGCCCTTTTGGCCCAGGAAATCCAGCAGGGGCTGCGGCCGCGCAATGCCGGTTACCAGGGTAATCGGCCCGGGGGCGAGGCTTTCCCACGGAACAGCCTGCCCTTCTGAATTGCGGGGCAAATCATAGGCCAGGGTGGCGAAAACCACCCGCTGATGCGGCAGGGGGTCAAGCTTGTCCAGGATGCGCTGCCGTTCCTCCGGGCCGGGGTCTTCAGGACATTTGGTCACGATAATCAGGTCGGCCCGCCGGGCCTGCGACTTGTGATCGCGCAAATCCCCGCTGGGCAGGTACCCCTGGTCGGGGTATAAGGCCTCCCAGGCCGTGAGCAACAGACTGGCCCGGGGGCGTACCCGCCGGTGCTGGAAGCCGTCGTCGAGGATGATCAGCTCCGGGGCGTCCGTTTCCAGGAGCCGGGCAATTCCCCTGGCCCGGTTGGCATCTACGGCTATTACCGCTTCCGGGAATTTCCTGGCCAGCTGCAGGGGTTCGTCGCCCAGGTCGGAAGCCGTGCTGCCGTGCCAGGCCCGCTGGAAACCCCGGCTGCTGCGCCGGTAGCCCCGGCTGAGGACCGCCACCCGCCGCCCCCCGGCGTAGTAGCCGAGCAGCCATTCCACCATGGGAGTCTTGCCGCTGCCGCCCACGCTCAGGTTGCCCACGCAGAGTACCGGCACCTCGAACGCCACGGAAGGGAGCCAGCCCAGGTCGTAGCAGCGGTTGCGCAGATAAACGGCAGCCGCGTAAAAGGGGGCGAGCGGCCTGAGCAGTTTTCGCAGGGTTTTCATGCAAGCGAAAATAGTTAATTATCTTTGAGGGCATCCAAAATTTCAAGGCATGACTGTAGCGCAGATCGCAGCCGGGCTGGAAGAGCTGGCCCCCCTCCCTTTCGCAGAGGATTTCGACAACGTGGGCCTGCTGGTCGGCGACCCCGGGATGGAAGTCACCGGGGTACTGGTTACACTGGACACCCTGGAAGCCGTACTGGAAGAAGCCGTCGCGAAGAAATGCAACCTGGTGGTCAGCTTTCACCCGATTCTCTTCAAGGGACTCAAACGCATCACGGGAGCCACGTATGTAGAGCGGGTCGTGGCGCGTGCCATCGGGCAGAGAATCGCCATATACAGCATGCATACGGCCCTGGACAACGTGCGGGAAGGGGTTAACCGGAAGCTTTGCCAGGTGCTGGGCCTGGAGCGCCCGCATACCCTTATCCCCAAAAAAGGCCTGATCAAAAAACTGGTGACCTATGTTCCGGAAGCGGCGCGGCAGGGCCTGTTGGAAAAGCTCTTTGAGGCGGGGGCGGGCCAGGTCGGAAACTACACGCATTGCAGCTTCAGCAACCCGGGCACGGGCAGCTTCCTGCCGGGGGAGCGGGCCCGGCCGGCCATCGGGCAGCCCGGCAGCCTGAGCCAGGAACCCGAGCAGCAACTGCACCTCACCTTTACGGCAGACAGGGAAAAGGCCATTCTCCGCGCGCTGCTGGAACACCACCCCTACGAGGAGGTGGCCTACGAAATCACCTCCCTGGAAAACGCCTATCAGCACCTGGGCATGGGCATGGTGGGCGAACTGAACGAACCCATGGAGGCAGCGTCTTTCCTGAAACAGCTGAAAGACCGCCTGAATACGCCCTGCATCAGGCATTCCCCCCTTACGGGCAAACCGGTGCGCCGCGTAGCCGTGCTGGGGGGCAGCGGGGCCTTTGCCATCGAAGCGGCCAAGGCAGCCGGGGCCGACTTTCTGGTTACCGCCGACATCAAATACCACCAGTTTTACCAGGCCGAAGGCCGGCTCGTAATCGCCGACGTGGGACATTATGAAAGTGAGCAGTTTACAAAAAACCTGCTGGTGGATTATCTTACCGAAAAATTTCCTAATTTTGCCATCCATTTATCGGAGACCCAAACCAATCCCGTCAATTATTTTTAAGTATGGCTTCAAAGACAGAATTAACCGTAGAGGACAAACTGAGGGCCCTGTACGACCTGCAACTTATCGATTCCCGGATTGACGAAATCCGGAACGTGCGCGGGGAGCTGCCGCTGGAGGTGGAGGACCTGGAAGACGAAGTGCAGGGTCTCAAAACCCGGGTAGACAAGCTCAAGACCGACGTCGAAACCGTAAACTACGAGATCAACGCCAAGAAGAACATGATCGAGGATGCCAAGGTCCTGATCAAGAAATACACCGAACAGCAGAAGAACGTCCGCAACAACCGGGAGTTCAATTCGCTGTCCAAAGAAATCGAGTACCAGGAACTGGAGATCCAACTGGCCGAAAAACACATCCGCGAGTTCAAGGCTCAGATTGAGCAGAAGAAGGAGGTTATCACAGAAACCAAGGAAAAGCTGTCTGAACGGGAAGCCCACCTGAAACACAAGAAAAGCGAGCTGGATGCCATTCTGGCCGAAACCGAAAAAGAAGAGAAGGCGCTGGCGTCCAAATCGGAAGAATTCGAACAGCAAATCGAAGAACGGCTGATTAACGCATACAAACGCATCCGCGGCAGCGTGAAAAACGGCCTGGCCGTGGTGCCGATAGAACGGGGGGCCTCAGGCGGTTCTTTCTTTACCATCCCGCCGCAGGTTCAGGTAGAAATTGCCTCCCGCAAGAAGATCATTACCGACGAACACAGCGGCCGCATTCTGGTAGACCCGGTGCTGGCCGAAGAGGAGCAGGAAAAAATGCACAACCTGTTCGATAAGATCAAATAGGCCTATACAGCCCGCAAAGCAGGAGCCATCCGTCAGAAACGGATGGCTTTTTTATTCCGGGACCGGCCGGCCCACCGACGGGTCGTCCAGGAGCTCCAGGATGCGCGCCGCCACTTCGGGGCTGTCCCAGCGCGAAGCGATGTCGGGCATTTTCATGACCTCTTTCATGATGGCTTCCTGCTGGTCTCCCATTTCCAGTGCCTCGACATAGGAGTGGTCAGAGAAGGTGACCCGGGAGTAAGCCGGGATCCATTTCTCCGGGTATTGTTCCGAGAAGTGTTTTTCTATCTTTTTCTGGAGCAGGAAGGCCGGATCGGCCGTTTTGGTGCTCATCTCCCTGAAGTTGCGCAGGCTGAGTTCGGCAATGGCATCGGCATTGGGTTTGCGGCGCTGCTCATATTTCCTGAAAATAGTTTCCCAATCGTCCCCGTGGGCCTGCATCAGGGCCTGCAACTCCGAAATATCTTCAAAGCCCGCATTCATGCCCTGGCCGAAAAAGGGCACAATGGCATGGGCCGAATCGCCTACCAGGGCCACCTTGTCCCAATAGGTCCAGGGAAAGCATTTGATGGTAACCAGGGCCGAGGTGGGGTTTTTGAAAAAATCACCGGCCAGGTTTTCGATCTCCGGGGTAACGGTCGGGAAATGGGTCCGGAAAAATGCCCGGGCGTCTTCCACGCTTCGGATGCTCTCAAAGGAGACCTCCCCTTCGAACGGCAGAAAAAGGGTGCAGGTAAAACTGCCGTCGAGGTTGGGCATGGCGATGAACATAAAATGGCCCCGCGGCCAGATGTGGAAGGAATGCTTGTCTAACTTGTGCGTGCCATCCGGGTTGGGGCGGATGGTGAGCTCCTTGTAGCCCACATCGATAAACTCCTGGGAGTAGTCGAAGCGGCTGCGGCGCTGCATCTTGTGGCGCACCCGCGAAAAGGCGCCGTCGCAACCGAAAATGTGATC
>DATIPV010000353.1:0-3323 GCA_035471525.1 Robiginitalea sp. | reverse complement strand
TCCCCGCCATCCAGCAGGTCTACCTGATAGGGACCGCGCAGCTGGATCTCATCCGTATCGAGACTGCTGTCGGGGTCGCTCTCATTTTTAAACACCACATCCCGTATCGAGATCTTGAAATCGGTGAGTTCCACATTGTCGCCCACCATTACTTTGGCGGAGGTGCCCGCATTGTCATTGACGGCCTGTATCCGGAGTCTGATGCCGGCCTCAGATTCGTCTTTGGAACAGCTTGCCAGAATCGCCAGGGCCGCGAGCAGCCCGAAAAATCGCATAGGTTTCTTCATGATAGGTAATTTATTGATATAGATTTGGGTTAATGTGATTTCGTGTAATAGAACAAGCCAGCAGCCTGAATTCCTGAAAAATGTCAATTTTTTTTTGCAGCCCCTGTTCTATTAACAAAAAAATCCGGGATCTATTGCCCCGGATTTTATATTCAACCAGTTGAATTACTTCTCTTTACTCCTTTTTTGCCGGACAGGTATTGATGCCGAAAGGCGTATACAACGGGCAGAAGCTGATTAGGCTGGTAAGGACGAACACCCCTGCCAGGATCAGCAGCACCAGGCCCAGGGTACCGCTGAGGGTACCCGTGTAATACAGTACCGCGATTACGGCGGCGATAACAATACGAACGATCCGGTCCGTATTTCCCATGTTCTTTTTCATGATCTTTGGTTTTAGTTAGACACGGTTTTAAGTAGCCAGACAACCAGATAGATCGTCGCCAGGCATATCAGGCACGCCCCTGCGAATCGGATCCATTTCCAGTTCTTCATTTCGATGCTTCAAAGCATGCCCCGCGGAGAACACATTTCGTGAACCGGGTTAGCCGGAATCGGTCGCAGCTGAAGACAGAGGCTTCATCCCGTTTTGTCCCCCGGAGTGCTTCCACTAATTTAGCAAAAATTCCGCGTCATGCCCGAACTGCCCCATACGGCCATCTATACCGACAACCATTCCCGAAAGTCGAGATTCGCGCAGCGGCTGCTGGAGGGCCGCCCCCCGCACGACCTGGGCTTTCTGCAGGGGCTCAGGGGGGCGTATTTTTCCAACGAATCCCTCGCAGGCTTCCTGGAAGAAGAGGCGCGTCACGACCGGTCGGGCCTGCTGCCCCCGGGCGACCGACCGCTCAAAACCTTTTCCAGCGGGGAACGCAAGAAGGCCTTGCTGCGTTACGTGCTCGATAGCCGGCCCGATTTCCTCATCCTCGACGATCCTTTTGACAACCTCGACCGGGAATACCAGGCTGCCATTCGGAAAGAACTGGAGCAGCTCGGGAGCTCCCTGCTGCTGATCCAACTCGTGAGCAGACCTTCAGACAGGCTGGCAATCATCGGCAAAACCGCATTCCTACATGGGGAGGAACTTATGGGCTTCCCCGATTACCGGGCAGCCGGCCCCGGTTCCGAATTGGGTTTTGGCCGACGAATCCCCCCTCCCCCGGCACCCCTGCCCGATGTGCCGGAAGTACTCGTAGAATTCCGAAGTGCAAGCCTTACCTACCCGGGAAACCCCGTCCTGAAAGACATTTCCTGGACCATCCGCCGGGGCGAATTCTGGGAGTTGAGAGGCCCGAACGGGAGCGGTAAAACGAGCCTTATCACCCTGATCTGCGGCGACAACCCGAAAGCCTACGGCATGGAACTGTACTTATTCGGATCACGAAAGGGCAGCGGGGAAAGTGTCTGGGATATCAAGGGAAATATCGGGTATTTTACCCCGGCCATGGCCGATCGTTTCCGGGGGTATCATTCCGTGGAGCACATGCTCATCTCTGGGCTCACCGATTCGATCGGCCTCTATGTGCAGCCCGGGGATGCCCAGCGCGCCCTGGCTGCCTCCTGGCTCCGGATGCTGGGTATGGAATCCCAAAAAGACACCCTGTTCTGCGACCTGACGGCAGGCGAGCAGCGTCTGGTCTTCTGTGCCAGGGCCATGATCAAACACCCGCCCCTGCTTATCCTGGACGAACCCACGGCTGGCCTGGACACGCAGGCGGCATCGCTGGTGGTGGGCCTGATCCGGAAAATGGCTGAGGAAAGCCGTACCGCCCTGGTCTTCGTATCCCATCGAGACGAGCCGGGTCTGCAGCCCGATCTGGTCTATGAACTGATTCCCGGCACCCATGGGTCCCGGGGGGTGTGCTCCCGGTAAGAACACCGCATCAGGGGTGCGTTCCGGCTGGTTGTCCCCTGTTTGTGAGGGGATTGCAAATTCTTACATTTTTTCGTACTTTATAGTGTTTCCCGATATGTACTTCTTACCAGGGGTGTTGACAATTCCTGAGAATTGCGGCACTTTGCCCATTTTCAATTTCAATCCAAACGTGGATCATGCCGGCTGTAATCACATACAAAGCACACGATAATTACCTCCTGATGGAGGTTAAGGGTCAGGGCTATCCGGAATTTGTGTTGCCGGAAGGCAAAAAAGTTTGGCGCAGACTGAGCGGGCTCTGTAAGGATTTGAGGAAAAACCAGGCCTTGCTGGTCATCAGCCTGCAAAATCACATCCCCATTGGCATGAGTATGGAACTGGCGCAACTGGCTGAAGAGAACGGATGGGAGCGGGGGTTTAAACTGGGTATCATACCCGACCCCGACAACCGCATGACCATGGACCTGATGAAATCCTTCCTGATACACCGGGGATTCGAAACGGAGGTATTCGACAGTCTGCGCACGGCCCGGAGGTGGCTCACCTGAAATGGCCATAAAAAAACCGCGGCCCATGCAGGCCGCGGCTTACTTGCTGTACTTTACGTCCGGTTATTTCTTCCCGGAAGATTCCTTTTTCGGCAGCGCGTCGAACATGAGCGGCGTCGCAATAAACAGGGACGAATAAGTTCCCACCACGATTCCCACGATCATGGCAAACATAAAGCCCCGCAGGGTCTCCCCGCCGAAAATGAAGATCGCCAACAGCACCACCAGGGTGGTCAGCGAGGTGTTGAGTGTCCGGCTCAGGGTGCTGTTCAGGGCCAGGTTGGTATTGATCCCGCCTTTCCAGCCGCGTTCCTGTATCGTTTCCCGGATACGGTCGAAAACGACCACCGTATCGTTCAGGGAGTAACCGATCACCGTGAGTATGGCCGCGATAAAGGCCTGGTCGATCTCCATACTGAAGGGCATCAGGGCACTGGTTACCGAGAACACGCCCAGCACGATCATTACGTCGTGGAAAACGGCCATAACGGCCCCGAGGGAGAACTGCCAGCGGCGGAAACGCAACAGGATGTACATAAAGACCACCGCCAGGGAGCCTATTACAGCCCAGACGGCATTCTTCTTGATATCGTCGGCAATGGTGGGGCCCAC
>DATIPV010000352.1:0-9631 GCA_035471525.1 Robiginitalea sp. | reverse complement strand
CGTGGAAGCCTTTAAAATGATGCTTATAATGATCAAGGCCTAAAGGGAAAAGGCACCTCCATAAACGGAAACCCATACAGTCAGGTGCATTTGCCAACCTGGCATGCAGCCGTCTCACGGCAGGAGGCGCTTCCTGAATAGAACGTTACCCGGAGTCGAAAAAACCATGGACCTGCTGATAAGAGAAGCTGAAACAGACGACATCAACCAGATGCAACGGATCCGGAGGTCGGTAAAGGAGAATATCCTGTTAAGGCCGGAACAGGTTACCGATGAGGTTTGTAGGGCCTATATAACCCGCAGGGGCAAAGGGTGGGTAGCGGTTTCGGCAAACCAAATTGTCGGATTTGCCATAGCAGACCTGTTGGAGAATAATGTTTGGGCCCTATTCCTCCATCCGGATTTTGAGGACAGGGGAATCGGGAAGAAACTGCACAACACCCTGCTCGACTGGTATTTTGATCAGGGCAAAGAATATATCTGGCTGTCCACAGAACCCCGTACACGGGCAGAAGCATTTTACAGGAGGCAGCAATGGACTGAAACCGCGCGGCTTCCCAGTGGGGAGATACGATTCGAAATGGCTTCCCAAACGTGGATAAATAACAGGCACGACCGGTAACAGCGGCCATGTCCCGCTCCATTTAGCCGGATTTTCCTAAATTCACATAAAATCAAAGCCCGGAAACCCTGGGTTTTCGGTTTTAGATGCACGCCCTGCCCTGCAGGTAAGCTCCGGGCACCGGGCAATGGAATTTGGGACATGGCAGCTGGGATGGGTTTCGCCCCCCCTGGCGTAAAATGCCATGAAACACAGTATAACCCAACGGTTGAGGCTCATTAAAGAAGGAACGAGATGACAAAAAACATAAAAGTAGCAGCTGCACAACTTACCCCCCTGTTTCTGAACAGGGAAAAAACGGTTAAGAAAGCCTGTGAAGCCATTTCAGAGGCCGGTGAAAAAGGCGCTGACCTAATTGTCTTTCCGGAAGCTTTTATATCGGGTTACCCAGACTGGGTATGGCTTATACCCAATAGCAAAGGGGCAGATCTGAATGACCTGTACGCAGAACTGGTGGAAAATGCCATTTCCATTCCCGATAACACCACCGGCAAGCTTTGCAAAGCGGCCAAAAAGGCGAAAATCAACGTCGTAATCGGGGTACACGAACGCAATTCCGAAACCAGTAATGCGAGTTTATTCAACAGCTTATTGTTCATAGACCACAACGGAAATATTCTGGGCAAACACCGTAAACTGATCCCGACAGGCGGAGAACGGCTTATATGGTCTTGCGGGGATGGCAGTACGCTGGCTTCCTATGATACTTCGGCCGGAAGAATAGCGGGATTAATTTGCTGGGAAAACTTCATGCCCCTGGCCAGAAATGCCATCTACGAATTAGGCACTCAAATATTGGTTTCGCCCACCTGGGATAAAAGTCCGAACTGGATTCAGACCATGCAGCATGTTGCCAGGGAAGGCGGATTGTTTGTAATAAGTACTTGCATGGTTTTAAAAATGGAAGATATTCCCGATCGGTATGCGTTCAAAAAACTGTATCCTGAGGGAAGGGAGTGGATTAATGTCGGGAACAGTGCTATAATTGCGCCGAACGGGAAAATCATTGCCGGGCCGTTGGAGGCCGAAGAGGGCATCCTGTACGCAGATATTAATCTTCAGGACATTATCAAGGCCAAGCGCATGTTTGATGTGGTCGGGCATTATGCAAGACCGGATGTTTTTAGTTTCCAGGTAAAACGGCCGGAAAAAAAATAGCGACAACCACCACCGCAGCAAGCCGCCGGTCTTCGCCGCCCCCGGAAAAGACTCCCCGATTTCCAGTTGCCCGGGCCCAAGGGGCATGTTGGCAGCCTTTCTTCCGGCGCTTCATTACTCCGGCATCAGCGCCTTGTACCGCGCTAGGCTCTTTAGAGGCTCAAAGGCCTTGTGCCCCTCGATGTATTCAATCTTGTCGAACCCGGTTTGCAGCAATTGCTCCAGGTAGTCCAGCGCCTTATCAGGGTTACCCGCTTGCAGGTAATGCTCCATTTGCACGAAATAGGCCATGGGGGCCCCGGGTTGCGCCCGGATGCAGAGGTCCAGGCAGAAGGCTTTTTCGGGCACGGTGGTAGTCAATGCCTCGTCGGTGGCCCGCGAGTAGGCCATGGCGAAAATAGTGCTGAGGACACGTTGCAGCATGCGTTGCCCTTCCGGGCCGGCCTTTTGCTGTTTCGCCTCGAGCCTGCCGATTTCCCGATCCCACCAGGCCATCGCCTCCGGGCCGTGGGCGGCAATATCGCGGTACATGCGGGCCGAGTAGTTGCTCACCAGGGAATCTTCGGCAGCCTGGTTGGCTTCCCAGGCCCTCCTGGCCTTCCTGTAAGGTCTGGAGGCGGCCAGCGACCTATGGCGGCTTCTGATGCTGTCCAGGTCAAAATAAGTGCCGAAGGTGCCCAGCAACCGGTCGTATTCGTCCCAGGCCCGCAGCTGCTCCCCAGAAGCCTCCAGTTCACGGGCCTTTTGCGCGAATTTGTCGTAGACAGACCCCACCAGGGCGCTATCGACCGGGACGATGCCTTTGCGACAGGCTTCCAGCTGCAACCAGTCGAAGGCCGCCAGCAAATCTTCCGGCGGGGGCCACCGGTGGCCGTAGTCGTATTCAAAGAGCTCATTGGATACTTTCAGCTGGTTGAGCCAGTTGCGCGTCTGGACCATTTCCCGGTAATTCATATCCACATTCCCAACGATGCCGGCGAAGGAAAAGTCTTCCAGCTCAGACATCTGAAAATAAACCGGGCTCGAGGCCATGCCGGCCCCGCAGGCCACCACGCCCTGGATCTGTTTTGTGAGGATGGCGATGGAGGAAGCCAGGCGCGACCCGCCGGAGAACCCGGCCGTGTAGACGCGTTTCGGGTCGATCTGAAAGCGGGCAAAGACCTCTGTGAACAGGCGGTTGGCAAACTCGAAATTCTGCTCGTAGGGCCCGTTGCGCGTATTGTTGGAGCAGACCAAAATGTAGCCGTACCGTTCCGAGGCCGGGATGAATAGCTCCACCGCGACCCGGCCCCGCGCGGCCGGGTCGAAAATAAAGACAACAGGCGCCGGTACGGCCGGGTCGTATCGCATGGGAAGATACAGGGCATAGGTTTCGGACGGCCTCTGGCCCACGCGCAGCGAATCGAGCACGGTGCCCAGAGCAGGCCCGGCCGATTGCGACCGGGCCGCAACCAACCCGCAGATCAAAGTCATACATATCGCGATTCTGGAAAGGGTGCCTGCCATGTCTGAATCCTTTGCCGCTTTACAGGTAAGATACAAAGGAAAAAGACACCGAACCCCTTTGGCATGGGTTGTCGGAACGCGGGCAATCGGTGCCTGTCCCCGTGCAGCAGCGCAAGCAGCCCCTATTTCCCGGAAATGGTTACATTTAGGCTGTATCACCCAAAACCCGACTGATGCGAACCACACCCATTGCGATTGCTGTTTCTGTGCTCCTTCTCCTCTTCTCGAGCTGCAACACGAACAAGGAAAGCTCCCCCGCTGCCGAAACGCCGGCCGGGGAGGCTCTGGCACTCCCGCCTGCCGAACCCATCGAGCTGAGCCTGGAACAGGCCAACACCCTGGCGGCCCTGCCCTTGGCCTGTGTGCAGCAGGAGTACCCCAACAAGCTGGGGCAGACCCTGGGCAGCGCAGCCGACCTGGGCGAACCGGCGGCTCTGCACCCGGCCTTCTTCGGTTGTTTTGACTGGCATTCGGCCGTGCACGGGCACTGGTCCATAGTGATGCTGCTCAAGGAATTCCCCGGTCTGGAGCAGGCCGAACCGCTCAGGGAACTGTTAAAATCGCACCTCTCTCCTGAAAATATGGCGGCTGAGGTGGCCTATTTCCAGGGGGAACACGAAAAGGGGTACGAGCGCACCTACGGCTGGGCCTGGCTGCTGAAGCTGGCTGAAGAACTGCACACCTGGAACGACCCGCTGGCCCGGGAGCTGGAGGCGAACCCGCAGCCCCTCTCGACCCTTATTTCAGAAAAATACATCGATTACCTGCCCAAGCTGCAATACCCGGTACGGGTGGGGACGCACACCAATACGGCTTTCGGGCTGGCGTTTGCGTGGGATTACGCCCGGGCCCTGGCCGACCAGCCCCTGCAGGAAGCCATCCGGGAACGGGCGCTGGCCTTTTACCAAAACGACGCGGGCTGCCCGCTGGGCTGGGAACCCAGCGGGGCCGATTTTCTGTCGCCCTGCATGGAGGAGGTAAACCTGATGCGCCGCATTCTGGAGAAAGACGCATTTTTGGCCTGGATGGATTCATTTATTCCTGAACTCCACACGCCCGGATTCAGCTGGGATCCCGCCCGGGTGGGCGACCGCTCCGACGGGCAGCTGGTCCACCTCGACGGGCTCAACTTCAGCCGGGCCTGGGTATTTTACGGGCTGGCCAAACAGTACCCCGACCAATTCGGGCATTTGCTTCCGCTGGCCCATACGCACATGGCGTATTCCTTTCCAAACCTGTTGGGCGACAATTATGAGGGCGGACACTGGCTGGGCACCTTTGCGCTCTACGCACTGGGGCAGCGCTGAGGCGGGGGCACGGCCCTACTTTTCCCCCGGGGTTTTCACCACCTGCCCGCCTTTCATCACGAATCGCACCCGGGTCAGTTCGGAGATGTCGTCCAGCGGGTTTTCCTTTGTGGCGATAATGTCGGCGTATTTGCCCGCTTCCAGCGTGCCGAGATGGGCCTGTTGCCCCAGCAGCTCCGAATTGACGCGTGTACCGGCCTGTATGGCCTGCATGGGCGTCATGCCGAGCTCGGTGAGGTACCGGAACTCCCGGGCCGCAAAGTTGGGCGGAAAGCCCACATTGTCGGAGCCGACCCCCACCTTTACGCCCCGCGCAATGGCCCTGGCCAGCATTTTATGGGTAGGTTCCCTGTATGTAACGTGCAGTTGGTAGGCTTTGGACAGCGCCTGGCTTTCCGAGGCCTCTTCCATGAAATATTCCCCCACGGCCAGGGTGGGGATCAGGTACGTGCCGTGTTCCAGGAACAGGTCGATACAGGCCTCGTCTAGGAAAGTGCCGTGCTCGATCGAACGGGCGCCTGCCCGGATCGCTTTCTTGATCCCTTCGGTGGAGTGGGCATGGGCCATCACCGGAATGCCCCGCTGGCTGGCCTCATCCAGGGCGGCGGCCAGTTCCGCATCGCTGAAATGGACGTTCTGCGGGTTGTCGCCCGACGACATAAAGGCCCCGGTTACCAGCAGCTTGATCCAGTCGCTGCCATATTTGATCTCCTCGCGGACGGCCAGCCGCACCTGGTCGGGCCCATTGACGATTAACCCGTCCGGAACCACGGGTTGGTCGGGCGACAGGAAATTGATGTCGCCCCCGCCCCCGGTCACCGACAGGTAATGCCCCGCCCCGAAGATACGGGGGCCCGCAAAGAGGCCGTTGTTGATGGCTTCCCGGATTTCCAGATGGGCGTAATGCACATCGGCATCGCCGGCGATGCGCAGGGTGGTCCACCCCTCGCTGAGCCAGTCCTGCACGGTTTTAAGGCCGCGCAGCGCATTGAAGGCAGAGGAGCCTTTCAGGTGGTTGGTCTGGTAGTCGTCCCCGTAGATGAGGGGGTGCACATGGGCGTCGATCAGGCCGGGCAACACGGTGTAGTCCGAGAGGTCGATCGTTTGGTATCCATCCGGAATGCTTTCCTTCCCGGTGATGGCGACAATCCTTTCGCCTTCCACCAGAATTATCCGGTTGCGCAAAGGGGCTTCATCCTTGCCGGTGATAAGGCGCCCGCACTGCAGGGCGATCTTCTCCTGGGCGGTCAGATGATAACCGGAGGTGATGAGCCAAACGAGAAGGAAAAATCGAAATTTCATGGCAATATATGGCTTTTTATCGCCTGGGGTTCGGCGCGGTTCTTCAAAGGTAACAGGATAAATTTCGACTTTTTGGACGAATTCGGTGCTTTAAATTAAAAACCGGTTCCGGACGGCTCAAACGAACCATCCGGAACCGGGCTACCTGGTTTCAGGCACTGGGACTATACCACGGCCGGCTGGGCAACCGCCGTGGCGATGGCCTGGCCGGTTTTAGCGGTTTCGCCCCGCTGCACCAGTATTTCGGCCAGGGTTCCCGAAAAAGGGGCGGGTACTTCATAGGCCACTTTTTCGGTCTGGACCTCTACCAGGGTTTCCCCTTCCTGAAAGGCTTCCCCGGGCTCTTTGTACCACAGTACGACGACGCACTCGGCATTCGGGCCCAATTCTTCCGGCAGCAATATGTCTGCAGTATCGGCCATCGAATCAGGAGGTTACCAGATTTTCCACGGCATTCATTATATCTCTGGCATCCGGAACCACGAATCGCTCCAGCACCCGGCTATAGGGAATAGGCACGTCGGGAATGGCCAGCCGTGCCACGGGGGCCCGCAGGTGCCCGAACCCCTCCGATGCCGCCAAAGCGCCAATTTCGGCCGTAATGCCATAGGAATAATAGTCTTCGTCGGCTATTACGAGCCGGTGGGTCTTGGCCAGGGATTTCAGGATGGTCTCCCGGTCGATCGGTTTAATGGACCTCAGGTCGATCACTTCCGCCTCGATTCCTCTTTCAGCCAGTTTTTTGGCCGCTTTCAGGGCTTCCACGACCATCATCTGGGCTCCTACGATGGTTACGTCCTTACCTTCCCGCACCACCTGCGCCTTGTTCAGGGGCAGGGTGTACTCTTCCTCCGGTACCGGACCGAGCGAGGCCTCGAGCTGGTCCATCCAGCCCAGTCCCTGCAGGGTCTTGTGGAACATGAAAACCACCGGGTTATCGTCGCGTATGGCGGCGATCAACATGCCCTTGATGTCTTTGGGGAAGGTAGGGGCCACCACTTTCATGCCCGGCAGGTGTCCGAAACTGGCGTACAAGGTTTGAGAGTGCTGGGCGGCATCGCTGTAGCCACCTCCGACAGCGGTAAGCAAAACCATGGGCAGTTTAACATGCCCGCCGCTCATATAGTGGATCTTGGCCATGTGGTTGAAGATCTGATCCATGACCACCCCGTGGAAATCGACAAACATCAGTTCCACAACCGGGCGCAGCCCTTCTGCTGCGGCTCCTATGGCGGCCCCGATGAAACCGGTTTCCGAAATGGGGGTATCCATGACCCGTTTCGGGCCAAACTTTTCGTACAAACCGGTGGTGGAACCGAAGATGCCTCCGTATTTACCCACGTCCTCGCCCATGATAAAAACACGCGGGTCCCGCTCCATTTCCTGTTGCAGGGCCTGAATCATGGCTTTGCTTCCGGTTAATTTTTTTATTTTTTCCTGAGTCGTTTGCATGACTTTTTCTTTATAGGTTTCTCAAATATTTTCAGGCGAATACATCTTCCAGGGCCTCTTCGGGCTCAGGATATTCGCTGTGGATTGCAAATTCATAGGCGGTATCTACCTCTTTCAGCACCGCTTTCTCAATGGCTTCGAGTTCGTCTGGTGTCGCCTCTTTTTCCTTGAGGAGGTATTTTTTCAGGCGTTCGATAGGATCTTTCTCCCGCAGTTTGGGAACCTCTTCCTTATCGCGATAAAGTTCCGGATCGCCCTGAAAGTGCCCCAGAAAGCGGTAGGTCTCGATTTCGATAAGGGAAGGACCTTCTCCGTTTCGGGCGCGCTGCACGGCCTCCTGGCTTACACGGTACATTTCCAGCGTGTCGTTGTCTTTGACCAGATAGCTTTTAATGCCATAGGCCCTGGCCCGAAGGTCGTTAGTCGGAACGCTGGTGGAATTTTTTTTCGGGACGGAAATCCCCCAGGCATTGTCTTCCACCACCACGATAAAGGGCAGCTTCCACAAGGCGGCCAGGTTCAGCGATTCGTGAAAGGCCCCCGAATTGGCGGCTCCTTCGCCTATAAAGGAAACGGCCACCCAATCGGTGCCTTTTTTCTGGTTGGCCAGGGCCGCGCCGACGGCATGCGGCATGCCGGCGCCCACAATGCCCCCGCAGGAGAATTTAACATCAGGATCGAACAGGTGCATGTGCCCGCCCTTGCCTTTGCCCAGGCCGGTCTTCTTACCGAATATTTCGGCAGTCATTTTCTTGAGGTCCACGCCTTTGGCAATGGCTTCGTGGTGCGGTCGATGGGTGGCGGTCACCGTGTCGTTTTTGGTGAGATGGACCATCATCCCGACAGCTGCCGGCTCCTGCCCGTTAGACAGGTGCATTTCGCCGGGTACAGGTCCGGCCCCGATATTGAATATCGGCTGTTTCCCTTCTAAATAGGCTTTTTCCATCCTCTCTTCGAAATACCGTGATGTTTTCATTTTTCGGTACATCCAGAGCAAATCTTTTTTGTGAATTCCTTTCATGACAGTTGAATTTTGGCCCGAAACTACAAAGCGGCCGTCAGCGGGAAAATGATGTGGATTAACCCCCAGGCAGATCGCAAATGACCTGCGTCAGTCAGACATGCGGCGTATGGGGGCCGGCTTCCGGGGAGCGATCCGGATTTATTTTGGGCATGCCCTGCGCAGATGCGCTTTCCTTTCTTAATTTGCGCCATCTCCGGAAGCGAACCCGGGGTAAGGAACCGAATCCCATGGCCCGAACCAGCGATCCGTACGCCGCTCTCAGATTCCGAGAATTCAACATTTTTCTCGGGGTGCGTTTGTCCATGGTTATGGCCTGGACCATGCAGTTTATCCTGATCGAATGGCTGGTTTATTCCCTCACCAAAGACCCCCTCTCGCTGGGCATCATCGGGCTGATGGAAGTAATACCCTCGGTGGGCATGGCGCTGTTCGCAGGCCATATTGTGGACCAGCGCGAAAAGCGCGACCTGCTCATCTATTGCATCCTGGGGTATACCCTCATTAGCCTGGGGCTCTTTGTCTTCAGCCTGCCGGCCGTGGAAACGGCTTTGGATCAGCGGCACCAGCTCATGGCGATCTATTCGCTGGTCTTCCTGGGAGGCCTGGTGCGCTCCTTCCTGGGTCCGACGATATTTTCTCTCATCGCCCTAATAGTCCCGAAAAGAATATACCCCAACGCGGCTACCTGGAGCAGCAGCACCTGGCAGCTGGCTGCGGTCCTTGGACCTACCCTGGCCGGGTTTTCGATCGGCTGGATCGGGGTGCACTGGTCGCTGCTCGTAATTTTGGGCTTTTCTTCCGTGGCCCTGGTGCTCCTGCTTCAGATTCCCCGGAAACCCATCCTGAATCCGAAGATCGGGGAACCGGTCTTACAGAGCCTGAAAGACGGCCTTCAGTTTGTCTACCGCAGCAAGGCCATTCTGGGGGCTCTTACGCTGGATATGGTAGCCGTGCTTTTCGGAGGAGCTGTGGCCCTGCTCCCGGTTTTCGCCCAGGACATTCTGCACGTGGGTTCCGAGGGTTTCGGTGTTTTGCGGGCCGCCCCGGCCGTGGGGGCCTCCATTACCATGGTGGCTTCCACCCGCTTTCCCCTGCACCGGCACGCCGGCAAAAAATTGCTTTGGGCGGTATTCGCTTTTGGCCTGTGCATCGTTGTCTTCGGGCTCTCTACCTGGTTCTGGCTCTCGGTGGCGGCCCTGTTCGTCAGCGGGGCAGTAGACGGAGTTTCCATGATTATACGCCAGACCATTCTGCAGCTGA
>DATIPV010000351.1:0-7559 GCA_035471525.1 Robiginitalea sp. | reverse complement strand
AAGGAAGTTAGTGAAAAGCGCAAGGCCGCTGCCCTGGAGGCCGAGGCCCCTGCAGAGGTCGAAGCTGCCGTCGAAGAGGCTCCGGTGGCTGAGGCTGAAGCGCCGGCTGCCGAGACAGAAGCTCCCGTAGCTGAGGAGCCTGCCGCCGAGGAAGCCGAAGCTCCCGCAGCAGAGGCTGAAACGGCAGAGGAGCCTGTGGCCGAGGAGGCTGAAGCTCCGGCTGCAGAGGCTGAAACAGCTGACGAGCCTGCCGCAGCAGAAGCGGAAGCTCCTGCCGCCGAGGAAAAACCCTCCGACGAGAGCGAAAAGAAATAAATAGCCCCGGCCATGCGCAAGGAAGACTGCTTTTACCTAGGTAAGATCGTCTCCCGCCACGGCTACAAAGGGGACCTGCTGGCGAAACTCGACACCGACGATCCCCGGCAATACGAACAAATGGAATCTGTGTTTGTTTCCCTGGGAAGCAACCTGGTTCCATTTTTTATTCAGAATGCCCGCCTGCATAAGTCCGACCTGCTTCGCATCACCTTCGAGGGTGTCTCTTCCGAAGAAGCGACTGAACGCCTGCTGGGCGCTGAACTATACCTGCCCCTTTCGCAACTGCCGCCCCTGAGCGGAAACCGTTTTTACTACCACGAGGTAATCGGGTTTGAGCTGGAAGACGAGGTGCACGGCAAGGTGGGCCGCATCCTTGCGGTAAACGACCAGGCGGCTCAGGCCCTCTTTGTCGCCGAGAAAGAGGGAAAGGAACTGCTGATCCCCGTTTCAGACGATTTCATCACCCGGGTAGACCGCGAAAACGGAGTAATCCATATCAGGACCCCGGAAGGGCTGATCGACCTGTATCTCTCCGGCAGCTAGCGCCGGGGTTCTTCTGGAGGCCCCGGGAATAATTCCGCCAAATTCGTATCTTTTGTGACATATCCTTTCCCGGGATAGCAGCAAAACAGTTATGCGTACAGCGAATAGAATGGTCGTGCTGACCTTGGCCATGGTCCTGTCTGGATGCAGGGATAACGAACAGGCGGCCCCCGCGGGGTTTGAACTCCATCCCGATTTTTATATGGAACTGGCAGCCGGGGAACCCCTCGTGTTCGACCCGGTCGAAATGCACTTTGACGAGGCCGGACGCACCTACGTGCTGGAGATGCCCGGCTATCCGCTCAGGGATGCCGAGAGCCGGCTGGTGCGGTTGGAAGATACGGACGGGGACGGATTATTCGATCGGAGAAGTGTGTTTAGCGATCGGCTTGGGGTGGCTTCCTCTTTTATGCCCTTCCGAAAGGGATTCCTGGTGGCCAGCCCTCCCGAGCTGATCTGGATAGCCGACCAGGACGGCGACGGCCGGGAAGATACCCGCCAGGTGGTGTTGGAGGGATTCAGCAACGACAACCTGCAGCACAATTTCAATGGGCTCACCTATGGCCTGGACAACTCGATTTATATAGCCAATGGGGGCAACTCCGGTACCCCGGCCCTGGCGGGCAGGCCCGAAACCGCCCTCCCGCTTCGCGGGGGCGATCTGCGCTTGCGTTCCGATCTGGGTCAATTAGACCGGGTGGGGGAGTCTTCCGGGGGGTATAAACTCACCCTGGATTCCTGGGGGCATCTCTTCGAAACACACAATCTGGAACACAACCTGCATCTGGTTTTTGAAGACCGGTATCTGGAGGAAGTGCCCGGGAAACCGACTCACGCCCTGGTCAATATTTCGGATCACGAATCCGACGGGCTCTCCCGGGTGTACCCCATAGGGGAACCGGAGACCCGGGTGAACCATCCGGAGCAATCGGGGTACTTTTCGGGATCCTGCGGCATTACCTACTACGGCGGGGGGCTCTTCCCGGAAGAATTCGGACAGGCTCTTTTTGTTGCGGATGTGGTCCTGAACCTGGTCCATGTCGATTTCCTGCGCGATTCCTTAAGTGCTTTTGCCACCTCGCGCTACGGCCGGGATTCCGAATTTCTGGCCAGTTCGGACCGCGCCTTTCGCCCGGTGAACTTTACCGTGGGCCCCGACGGGTCCCTGTACGTGGTCGACATGTACCGGGAGGTGATCGAACATCCCGAATGGATTCCGGATGAACTTGAAAAAAACCTTGATCTGCATGCCGGGAAGCAGCAGGGACGCATTTACCGGATATGGCCCCGAGCCTCGTCCGCGCCCCTCCCAGCCTGGGATTTCGGCACCCAGGCGGGCCTGGTGGAGGCCCTGGGGCACCCGAACCAATGGGTCCGGAATACGGCCCAAAGACTGCTGGTACTGGAGACCCCCGACCTTTCCGTCCCGCTGCTGGAGCAGGCATTTGAAGAAAGCACCGATCCCATTCACCGCCTCCACGTGCTGTGGACGCTGGAAGGCTTGGGCCGGCTTTCTGACCCGTACCTGTTGCAGGCACTGGGCGACCCTTCTCCAGGGATGCGCGAAAATGCACTTAAGATAGCTGAAGGCCGGTTGGAAAATGGGCCGGGTTTCTTTGAGGCAGCCCTGGCGCTGTGCGGCGACCCACATCCCAGGGTGAGGCTCCGGGCCGTTCTGGCTTTGGCCGGGGGCACTTCCGCCGCCGATCCGGAAGCCCGGGGCGCTATCGGCCAGGCCCTGGCAGGAGTGCTGAACCAGGAAGATTCGGATCGCTGGGTGCTCAGGGCAGCCACTGCAGCCCTGATCCCGCAGGCCTCCCTTTTCCTGCGGGAGCATGTGGCCCAATGGGAGTCCTCGGGCAGGTGGGCCCATGTCTTGCGCGACCTGTCGGAAGAGATGGGCCGCACCGCCCCCCTTTCCGAAATTACCGCCCTGTTGCAAACCCTGAATGGGCAAGGGCTCCGCCCTGCTGCCCGGGAAGCGCTCCAGGCACTGGCCGCAGGCTGGAGGGGTTCGGGCAGGCCCGGCCCTGCCGGGGGAGCCACTTCTGCAAGGAGCCTGGAGCAGGCCCTAAGCGAACTGGAAGCCGGCTCAGAACGTTCCCTGGTTTTGGCTGTGGCCGGGTTTCGGACCGCCATGGGGCTTCCTGCCTCGGCCACCCTGGATGCGCTGCTGGCTGTTTCGCAACGGTACGCCCGGGATTCGTCGCGGCAGGCGGAAGAGCGCCTGGAATGGCTGCAGCTGGCGGGTCTGGCCCCGTTCGAGTCTCGGGTGGAGACCCTGGTAACCTTTCTGGACAGCCGTACATCCCTGGGTTTACAACGGGAAGCCCTGCAACAACTGTGGCAATCGGATGACGACCGGGTCCCCGGAATCCTTTTTGCCGCCTGGGACCGCCTTGGGCCAGAGGCGCGCAGGCTGGCCACGGACATACTGCTTTACAAGCAAAGTTACCACGACCCCTTGCTGCGGGCCATGGAGGCGCGCAAGGTACAGCTGGGGGAGTTCAACCTCGATCTGGAACGCAGGCGCATTTTGTTGTTCTCCGAAGACCCGGGCATACGGGCCCGCGCAGAAAAGCTATTCTCAGACGCCGGGGTGGTGCAGCGGTCCACGGTGGTGGAAGACTATAGGCCTGCCATCGCCCTGCCGGGCCATCCGGAGCAGGGCAGGGACCTGTACCTCGACCGATGTGCATCCTGCCATAGGATAGGGGACACCGGGGTTACCGTGGGCCCCGCCCTGACCGAAATCGGACGCAAGAGCAGGGAAACCCTGCTCTACGACATCCTGGATCCGAATGCAGCCGCAGATTCCGAATACCTGGCCCATACCGTCGTCGACGAAACGGGCACCCTGCACACGGGGGTCGTCTTGCGGGAAACGGACCAGGAGGTTGCCCTGCTGCTTATGGGGGGCGAAGAGCGGGTATTCCGAAAGGACCGCATCCGCCGATTCACCAGTTCAGGGCTGTCCCTGATGCCCGAAGGCCTCGAACAGGGCCTGACCCCCCAGGATATGTCGGACCTGCTGGCTTTTTTGCAGGCACCCCGTTAAGTGCCCGTCAGGCCAGGGCCTTCCGGCAGAATTCCAGGCATTTTTGAACCTCGGCCACCGCATTGGACCCTTCCGGGATACCGTACTCAAGCTCGATGGTTGCCGCGAAGTCGTACTTGTTGTCACGCATCAGGCGGAGGGCCTCCGCAAGCGGAGTATCGCCAGACCCCCAAACCACATTGCCCTTGCCGTGCTCCGGGGTCTGCCGGTCCTTCATGTGCATGCTTTTGATCCGGTAGAACTTGTCGCTGATAATATTCAGGGGTTCGGTATTCCCGGCGGCCACAAAATGGCCCAGGTCCAGGTTCAGGGAATTGAAGGTAGACTGGCGCAGGGCGGTATCCCAGAAAGTAGGGGTCTGCTGCTCGTGTCCGTGATAGGCCACGAATACCCCGTGTTTGGCCGCCATTTTCCCCAGCTTCAGGGTATGGGCGTCGTCAGAAGGGTGTTCCAGGGTAACGTGCGTGGCCCCCAGGGCTTTCGCGGCGCGCAAGCCCCAGTCGATTTCGGCATCGGTGCTGGTTTTCTCAAAGGCCCTGGGCTTAAAGGCGTAGATGCTTACCCCGGCATCGGCGTACATCTGCCGCAACTTTTCAAAGGGCTCCATGGAGGTCTGGCCGCGCCAGGCAGCCACTTCCCGGTTGTACGCCTCGCTGCGGGCCCGCATCTCGGCGAGTTCCTTCTGCTGGTCGTCGGTGAGCTGCTGACCCTCCCGCTGAGCGCGGATCAGGGGAAACATCTTGCGGAAATCGACCGGGTTCGCCGGCTTGCCGGCAAAGGCCTCCGCCGGATCGCCCATGAGTTCGATGGCATTGATCCCGCAATCCGTAACGTATTTCAGCGTGGCTTCGGCACTCTGGTCTTCCAGGCTCCGGAAGGAATACGTAATTACCCCGATCTGCACCCCGTTAATGCGGGACAAGGGGCTTTTCAGGCCTTTCAGGATGGCCGGCCCGGCAAAGAGCCGGGAAGTGCCGAGCCCGACCCCGGCCGCTACCAGGGCCGAAGTCCCAATAAATTTACGCCTGGTAACCGAATTCGCTTTGTTTTTCATCGTTTTCATTTTAAGGGTTCGTCGGCCGGCCTGCCTTCCTGGGGCTGCCATCCGTATAATACCATCTGCCGCATGGACCAGGGTATGCCCTCTTCCTGCGGCGCATCTGTCAAAACCATTCTGAGAGACCTGAGCCGGGTGGGCGGGAAAGACAGCTCCACCCTGATGCTGTCGGGCGTTACCCGCACAATCTCCCGCCAGCTTGCGCCGTCTGTCGAGGCCTGCAGGCTGAGACCCCGGGGATAGGCAGCCGGTTTTTTGGCGGCTTCCCAGACCGTGCCGTTGGCCGGGGCGTTGAACCCGATTTCGGCAAGCTGCAATTCCTGCGGGAAGTCGATTTGGTACCACATGCCGGGTTGTTGGTCAATGCCTGTGGTCCATCCTTCGAAATTGAAGGCCGAACGGGGGTCGGCCGTGCCGCCGATCACTACGGGACCGGAGTGGCTGGCTTTCAATTTCCAGGCCGGGCCCGGCCTGAGTTCCCGGGGCACAGAGGCCAGCAAGGATTCAAAGGTATAGGGCTCGGCCTGCGAAGCCGTCGCCTTGCGAATCCGCACAACCTGTGCTTCTGTAACCGAAGAAGCCCCGTTGCTGAGATGGGCGCGAATGTAAGACACCACATCGGCAATCCACTGGTCGGACTGTTCCCGGTTCCCCACCATGATCCCTCCGGCGTAGCTCTTCCCGTCGATGGGCCCCTCGAGTCCGTGCATCACGGCGCGTATCGTGTATTCGGGATGTGCCTGTACCCGAAGCGAGCCGGCCAGGGCCGGGGCCAGGGTCTGTCCGTCTCCGACGGGTGTCCCGGTGCCGTCGGCGCCGTGGCACTGCACGCATAATTCGTTGAAGTTTACCGCCCCGCGTTCCAGGGAGGCCCGTTGCGCTGCGCTTATCGCCTGATCCGCTTCTGCTTCTTGCTGAGAGAGGGAGGCCAGAAGCTGGGAGCCTGTTACCTGTATGCCCCGGGAGGCGTGGGTTGCCATAGCCCTGGAAACCAGGCCTTCCAAATCCTCGAAATTCAGGTGCCGGGCGCTGAGCATCCCCTGCAGGGCCACATCGGCATCGGGGTCTGCCAGGGCTTTTTCATAAACGGCCTGCAACGAGGCGGCCCCTTTTTTAAAGAGGCTCTCCCCGGCCCGCAGGGCCTGTATCCGCATGCGGGCTTGCGGATCGGAAGCCAACTGGCTTACCAACCCTTCCCGCAGGCTCCCCAGGCCTTCCAGGCACCAGAGTGCATGGAAGCGGGCCAGCAGGTTTTCGTGCGTTCGGGCCATGTTCTCCAGGGCCGGCGCCAGCGACCGATCGCCCGAGAGAACGATGAGCTGTTGCGCCTTGTCGCGCCACCAGCCATTGGGGTGGCTCAGATACTGCAGAAGCTCGGCCGGCTTTTGGTCGAGCATGCGAGGGCGGTTGCGGTCGCGCTGCATGCCCTCGTGGGTAATCCGCCAGATGCGGCCCAGCCCCACCACCTTGTCGAGCTGGTATTGTTCGATCTTGGTGCGCAGGTAACTGCCCTTTTGCACCCACTGCCCCTCCTGGATGATGCCGTGGTACATATCGGTCACATAGAGTGTCCCGTCGGGGGCGGTGGTCAGGTCTACCGGCCTGAAAAGCGGATCGGTAGACCGCAGGAATTCCGACCTGTCGGCCTGGTAGGGGTTGCGAAGGGTGGTGAGGCCCTCGGAAACCACCGGATCTACCTGCCGGACGATACGGGCCACGGGCTCCCCGTAAAACAATTGGCCGTACAGGTCGCGTGGAAGCCGGTCGCCCCGGTAGATATCGTTGCCGGCAGCCCCCGTTACCCGGTTCAGGGATCCGTCGGGCTGTCTGACCTGGTCCATCCCGCCCTGCATGTCGGCCACCCCGACCGGGGCTCCCCAGGGCACTTCAAAGCCTTCCGCAAATTGCCCTTCCACCTCGAAATTCCCATAATGGATCGGGAACTGAAAATAGGAAGGGAGGCCCGAAGCCCCGCCCAGGAACCAGAGTTTCCCGTCGTCGTCGTGGGTGATGCCCCACTGGGCCCGGTTAAAGCCGGTAGGCTCGCGAATGACCCCGGCGGAGGTTTCGCGCACCCGAAAGGCGTTCACGGTACTGTAGAGCCAGTTGTCCATGCCCCAATAGAGGAATGCCTGCTGGTGTTCCACATTACCCGGCCGGCCAAACCGGTTTGAGAAGAGCTCTTTTTGGTCGGCCCTTCCGTCGCCGTCGGTATCGGTGTACCTGTAGACGTTATCCTGGTTGCTCTCCATGGCCAACACGCAGTCTTTCCCGTAGGGCAGCACAAAGCGGGGGAAAACCAGGCTGTCTACGAAGACCGTCCCGCGGTCGTAAACCCCGTCGTTGTCGGTGTCTTCCCAGCGCGAAATACGGCTGGCCGGGTCGAGTTCCCCGTCCGAATCGGCCGTGAGCATATAGGTTCGCAGTTCGAGCACGTACATACGGCCGTTCCCGTCGAAGGCAATGGCGCCCGGTTGCTCGATCTGGGGTTCGGTCAATACCGGTTCGATGCAATAGCCGTCGGGAAGCAGAAATTGCCTGGCCTGCTCCCCGGGATACAGGGGTTTAACAGGCGCTTTGGGC
>DATIPV010000350.1:0-5167 GCA_035471525.1 Robiginitalea sp. | reverse complement strand
GATCTTCACGGATTTGTCGCACACAATCCCGCCCAGGGCGATTACTGCGATTTCGGTTGTTCCGCCCCCTATATCCACAATCATGTTGCCCTTGGGCTGCATAATGTCGAGGCCGATCCCGATGGCAGCAGCCATGGGCTCGTGAATCAGGTAGACTTCCTTGCCGTTTACCCGCTCGGCCGACTCCTTAACGGCGCGCATCTCCACTTCGGTAATACCGGAAGGGATGCAGATAACCATGCGCAGGGCAGGTGGGAACCATTTCTTTTTGAGGGCTGGGATGTTCTTGATGAACAGGTTGATCATCTTTTCCGAAGCGTCGAAATCGGCGATCACGCCATCTTTCAGGGGACGTATCGTCTTGATGTTCTCGTGCGTCTTTCCCTGCATCATATTGGCCTCCCGGCCCACCGCTATTATCTTTCCCGAGATCCGGTCGCGGGCTACAATAGAAGGACTGTCTACAACAACTTTGTCGTCGTGTATGATCAGGGTGTTAGCCGTTCCGAGGTCGATGGCGATTTCCTCGGTCATGAAATCAAAAAATCCCATTCAGAAAATCTTAAGTCCCCGATGATCGGGCAGAATTTACCGACAAAAGTAGTAAAATTAATGCTTAAAATGACGGGTTCCCGTCATTACCATCGCAATTCCGTTTTTGTTGCAGTAATCGATGCTCAGTTGGTCTTTTATGGATCCTCCGGGCTGTATAACGGCGCGTATTCCTTCCTTTCCTGCGATTTCCACACAATCGGGAAAGGGGAAGAAGGCATCGCTGGCCATCACCGCCCCGTTGAGCTCAAAATCAAAGGATTTCGCCTTGTGGATGGCCTGGTTCAGGGCATCTACCCGGGAGGTCTGTCCGGTGCCGCTTGCACAGAGCTGTTTCCCCCTGGCCAGGACGATGGTGTTCGACTTGGTGTGCTTGCAGATCTTCGAGGCAAAGAGCAGGTCTTCCGTCTCGCTGTCCGACGGCCGTTTTTGGGTCACGTACTGCAGTTCGTCCCGCGTATCGGATTTCAGGTCCTTTTCCTGCCAGAGCAGGCCGTTCAGGCAGGTGCGCAACTGGGTATCCGGGAGGGCCAGGGGTTTTTGCACCAGCAGCATGCGGTTCTTCTTGCCCTGGAGCATCTCGAGGGCCTCCGGCTCGTAGGATGGGGCGATCACCACCTCGCAGAACAGCTCGTGTACCTGGATGGCGGTTTCCAGATCCATGGGCCGGTTGCATATCAGGATGCCCCCGAAGGCCGAAACCGGGTCTCCTGCCAGGGCGTCGCGGTAGGCCTCGGCCAGGGTGGGCCGTGTGGCTACCCCGCAGGCATTGTTGTGCTTGAGGATGGCAAAGGTGGGGTCGTCTGCCCGGAATTCCTCCATCAGGTTTACCGCGGCGTCTATGTCGAGCAGGTTGTTGTAGGAGAGTTCCTTGCCGTGAAGCTGGTCGAACAGGGCTTCAAAGTCCCCAAAAAACATACCCTTCTGATGCGGGTTTTCCCCGTAGCGCAGCACCCGCCCGGAAGGCTCGCTAACCTTGAGCGCCGCTACCCCGGCCTTGCGGTTGAAGTAATTGAAGATGGCCGTGTCGTAATGGGAAGATACCTGGAAGGCGTTGGCGGCAAAGGCCTGCCGCTCTTCGAGCGTGGTGTGTCCGCCGCCCTTTTCAAGCAGTTCGAGCAGGGGGGCGTAATCTTCCTGCGAAGCCACACAGAGCACATCCCGGAAATTCTTGGCAGCGGCGCGGATCAGCGATATGCCGCCAATATCGATTTTTTCGATGATGTCCTGCTCTGCAGCACCGGAGGCCACTGTTTTCTCAAACGGGTACAGGTCTACCAGCACGATGTCCAGGGAGGGGATCTCGTACTTTTTCATCTGATCCCGGTCGTCGGTCAGCTCCCGCCGGCCCAGGATGCCCCCGAATACCTTGGGGTGGAGGGTTTTAACCCGACCGCCCAGAATGGACGGGTAGCCGGTAAGCGACTCCACCGCAACTACCGGGACGCCCAGGTCTCGGATAAAGGATTCGGTGCCCCCGGTAGAATAGAGGGTAATCCCCAACTGGTGCAGCTTGCGCACGATGGGTTCCAGTCCGTCTTTGTGAAATACCGATATCAGGGCGGAACCCGCCTTTCGAGAAGTGCTCATTGCCAGGGATTGTTAGATAGGGTTCAGGCCAACAAAATTAAAGCATTTAGCCAGACCGAGCCTGCCGGGTTATCAACAAAACCGGGGAAGTTTTAAAGAATGGCGGCCACCTGCCGGCACACCCATTCCAGGAAGGCCTCATCCCCGGGGGTAAAGGGATCCGGGGTGTGAGAATCGATGTCGATCTGCCCGATATTGCGGCCCGCCACGAATAGGGGGATCACAATTTCCGCCTTTACGTGGAGGCTGCAGGCGATGTAGTTGTCCTGGGCCGCCACGTCGGGGACCACGAAGTTCTGGTTGCTCACCGCTACCTGACCGCAGATCCCCTTGCCGAACGGAATAACCGTATGGTCGGTGGGGTCGCCCGCATAGGGGCCGAGCAGCAATTCCTCCTTCTGGCCGTTGCGAAAGTAAAATCCCACCCAATCGTAATGCGGCACGCGGCTGCGGAGCAGCTCACAAAGCGCTTGCAGGCGCTGGTCGGTTTCGCGGCCGGGTGCTGCCAGCAGGGACTGGATGCCGGGTTTCAGGTCTTCGAACATAGGGCGGGCATTTACCGGGCTGAAAGGTACAAAACATTGCCTTCTATGGCAGCCGGGGTACAGGCAAAAAAAAATCCGGCAGGGGTGCTGCCGGATTTTAAGGGTGTAAAGCCTTGTTACATCATGCCGGGCATACCGCCGCCTCCGGGCATCGGAGCGGGGTTGTCCTCTTTGATGTCGGTAAGGGCGCATTCGGTGGTCAGGATCATGCCGGCTACCGAAG
Source organism: Robiginitalea sp. (assembly GCA_035471525.1). Lineage (GTDB taxonomy): Bacteria > Bacteroidota > Bacteroidia > Flavobacteriales > Flavobacteriaceae > Robiginitalea. Next base: position 2,257 of record DATIPV010000350.1, on the reverse strand, counting down.
CGGCGTTCTCCAGAGCGATCCGGGTTACCTTCTTCGGATCGATGATGCCTGCCTTCATCATGTCGACATATTTCTCAGACTTGGCGTCGAATCCGAAATCGCCTTTGCCCTCATGGACCTTGGCCACCACTACAGAGCCTTCGCCTCCGGCGTTCTCCACGATGGTGCGAAGCGGCGATTCGATGGCACGGCTCACGATATGCAGGCCGGTCTCCTCGTCGGGGTTATCTACCTTTACTTTGGCCAGCACCCCCTGAGCGCGCACCAGGGCTACCCCGCCTCCGGCAACGATGCCTTCTTCCACAGCGGCCCGGGTGGCGTGCAGGGCATCGTCCACGCGGTCTTTCTTCTCCTTCATCTCGACTTCCGAAGCGGCGCCCACGTACAGCACGGCAACTCCGCCGGCCAGTTTGGCCAGTCGCTCCTGCAATTTCTCGCGGTCGTAATCGGAAGTAGTGGATTCGATCTGAGATTTGATCTGGTTAACGCGGGTCTTGATATTCTTGGCGGCTCCGGCCCCGTTCACGATAGTAGTGTTGTCTTTGTCGATGCTCACTTTCTCGCAGGTTCCCAGCATATCGAGGGTGGCGTGTTCCATGGTCAGGCCGCGTTCTTCAGAGATCACGGTACCGCCGGTAAGAACGGCGATATCCTCCAGCATGGCCTTCCTGCGGTCCCCGAAACCGGGAGCTTTCACGGCGGCGATGCGCAGGTTGCCGCGCAGCTTGTTCAGCACCAGGGTGGCCAGTGCCTCCCCGTCCACGTCTTCGGCGATAATCAGCAGGGGCTTGCCCGATTGCGCCACGGGCTCCAGCACGGGAAGCAGGTCCTTCATGGTGGAGATCTTCTTCTCGAAGAGCAGGATGAAGGGGTTTTCCAGCTCGGCGATCATTTTGTCGGAGTTGGTCACAAAGTAGGGAGACAGGTACCCCCGGTCGAATTGCATCCCTTCCACTACGTCCACATAGGTGTCGGTGCCTTTGGCCTCCTCTACGGTTATAACGCCTTCCTTGCCTACTTTGTTGAAGGCCTCGGCGATGAGTTCCCCGATGGTTTCGTCGTTGTTGGACGAAATGGAGGCCACCTGCTTGATTTTTTCTGAAGAGTCGCCCACTTTCTTGGCCTGTCTGGCCAGGTCGCCTACAATGGCCTCCACGGCCTTGTCGATGCCGCGCTTCAGGTCCATCGGGTTGGCACCGGCTGCCACGTTCTTGAGGCCCTCCTTGACGATGGCCTGGGCCAGAACGGTGGCGGTGGTGGTACCGTCACCTGCCAGATCGTTGGTCTTGGAGGCTACTTCCTTTACCATCTGGGCACCCATGTTTTCCAGGGCGTCCTCCAATTCGATTTCCTTGGCTACAGTTACCCCGTCCTTGGTCACTACCGGAGCCCCGAAGGATTTGCTCACGATCACGTTCCGGCCCTTGGGCCCCAGGGTTACTTTCACGGCGTTGGCCAGGGCGTCTACCCCGCGCTTGAGGCCGTCGCGCGCTTCGATATCAAAGGTTATTTTCTTTGCCATAATGCTAGTGTATTTTTAAAGGTGAATAGCCAGCGGGCCAGGTGGCCGGCCGGCGCGGTCGTTTCAGGATGTTGTTATATGATTGCCAAAATATCGCTCTCGCGCATCATCAGGTAATCCGACCCGTCGAATTTCAGCTCAGTGCCGGAATACTTGCCGTAAAGGACGGTGTCGCCCACTTTCACGGTCATTTTTTCATCTTTGGTACCGGGACCTACCGCAACTACTTTTCCTTTTTGCGGTTTTTCCTTGGCGGTGTCCGGGATAATGATGCCGGAGGCTGTTTTGGTTTCGGCTGCCATGGGTGCTACCAATACCCGATCCGCCAATGGTTTGATGTTTACTTTAGCCATATTGATCGATTTTTAATTTTAAAGTTTCGCCCTTTTCTCCGGCAGAAATTGTGCCAGGGCCAAAAAAACTGACAGTTTTTAAATAGAAATGCCAGCTTGTCAGAGAAGCTGGCATAGGTCGTTCGGTTCTGCCCGGTTACTGGAGGGTGTCGAGCCCCCCCGACTGGTTGTCTGCCGGGGCCTGTTCCGGGATGGCGTCGAGCCCTGTTTCGGGGACGCTTTCAATGCCGTCTTCCTGCAGGAGCTTCGATTCCGATTCTGAGAAATTGCTCTTGAGCGCCACATTGGAAAGCAGGATCAGCACGATCAGCACTGTGGCAAGGGTCCAGGTGCTCTTATCCAGGAAATCGCCTGTTTTCTTGACGCCTCCCACGATCTGTGT
>DATIPV010000349.1:0-3357 GCA_035471525.1 Robiginitalea sp. | reverse complement strand
GGTTGTACCCTCCCCTCCCCATTCGCAAGTTAGCCACTCAGGCTGCAACCTCAAATCAGTCGGCCAGAAACCGGGAAAGCCGTGAAATTCCTTCAACTGTCTTATTCGCTTGCCTTAACAGGGGCAAACAACTCCTGCAGCGCATGTCCGGTCGTGCTGTCCGGGGCCGGAATATTCAAAAAACGGGCCAGGGTGGGGGCAATATCCGTGGGGTGCACCCGACGGGCCGAAGCGCCACTCGGGACCTCCGCGCCAAACCAGAGCAGGGGCACATGGGTATCCCATTCATAACCGGAACCGTGCTGTGTGCCGCGAACCTTCGATATGGGCGTCCTGAAGTCATACGTGGCCACAAAACCGGGTTCGTAAACCAGCTTGACATCGCCCGAGCGGTCTTCGTAAAAGCCATTCTGAACCATGGCAGGCAGGCCGGAGTCGAATTTGTTCTCTTTCAGTTCGATTGCTGTAAGCGCGTAGCGGACACCGGGTTGTTCCTTCATAAATTCGGCCACGGCCTGTTGCATCTCGGAGAGGGACTCCCCTTTTTCGGCGATCAGGGCATGGTCGAGATAAATTTCATCCGTCCCGAAGGATTCGATCCAATTGAAAGCCCCGTACTTGAGGGAGAGGGAAAAACTCAGGCTATGTTGAAACCTGGGGATCACCGCCAGACCGGCAGGCAATCCATGCTCGACCGCATAGGATACCACGGGTTGTGCACCATGGTCTGAGGAAAGGAAAAGCAGGTATTCCCCCTTGCCCACTTCCTGGTCCAGCACCGTGAGCAGCTCTGCAATATCCCGGTCGAGCCTCAGATACATGTCCTGCACCTCCACGGCCTGGGGGCCGAAGGTGTGGCCGGCCGCATCGGGACTGGAAAAACTGATGCAGAGGGCATCCGTGATGTCATCCTGGCCCAGCTGTTCGGCGCGCAGGGCGCGAATGGCAAAATCCTTTAGAAGCGTATTCCCGAACGGGGTGACCCATAACACCCCCAGATAGGGCTCATTTTCTGCATAGGCATCCCGGATGGCCGCCAGGTCGTACGGGAAAACGGGGGCCTCTTTGCTCCTCATTACCGACTCGTACCCATTGTCGTCGGGGGCGCTCTCGTCGTATTCCTCCAGGGGAAGCAGCGTATTCCAGGTCTGGCCCATATAGGTTTCCGACCAGCCTTCCGAATTGAAATCGGCTACCCAGCCCGGCAGGGAATCCCGGTAGAAGCTGCTGGTTACAAAATAACCGGGGCTGGTCTCATAGTCGTGCCAGTAGGCGGCATTGGCACTATGGCCGCCCGGCAATATGGCTCCCCGGTCCTTAAGGGAAACGCTGATTATTTTAGACTCCGGACCCATTTTGGACCGAATCTGATCCGTTATGGTCTGAGAGAGGAGGTAGGCCGGTGAGCTGCCGTTTGGATTCGGCATCGCGGAGCCGACAAGTTGAACCGTCGAATCGCCCACATTGGATACACTGGAGCGAAGCGTTCGGTCGTACCAACTGTTGCCGATGATCCCGTGATGGGAGGGCGTGGTGCCGGTATAAATGGAAGCGTGCCCTGCAGCCGTTACGGTTGGGATGTAATTGTAATGGGTGCTGTCGAAGGAGAACCCCTCCCGCAAAAGCCGTTTGAAGCCATCCTCCCCGTAATGGTCACTGTATCGATGCAGGAAATCGTATCGCATCTGATCCACGACAATGCCCACCACCAGTTTCGGGCGCTTTGTCTGGGCGGCCATCTGCCCAAGGGTAAAGACCAGAGTGGCAAGGATCAGGAGGTTCCGGTAAGGTTTCATAAACACAGCATTTTTACAATCCATTTCCAAATATTGGACCAAAAGACTGTGAAAATACGATTTATTTGCGTTTTTCCATGAATGCCCGGACCAGTTGAACCGGGAATACCATGAAAATGACAATTAGGGAAGAACAGGTCAATTGTTATACCCCGGATTCTGCACGATGTTGGGGTTGGTATCCCTTCGCGTAAGCACTTTGTCAGGCAGTATTAGATCTGGCCCGAAACAGGTTCACCGGAAAGACCAGCTGCCCGAGGATGGTTACCAGCCACAAGGCGTAGGAGGCCAGCAAAACACGGTCGTTGTACTGGGTATCGGCGGCGTACTGCAACACATCGGTGACAGGGAGGGCGATCTCGCGGCGCAGGGCCGAGGCCAACAGCGCCCCGAGGGGGCCCACCAGAGTAACCAGCAGATGAAAGGCGGTGAGCCGGGCGGAGAATTCCCGGCCGCGTTTCGAGAGCGTCCAGTACCCGGCACCAATGACCCATGCCACAGCGGCTATGAGGAAGCCCAGTTCGCGGTAAGGAATCGCCAGATGGAGATCGTATACATTCAGGTAGTACACAATATCGCCCAGCAGGAAGGAAACCAGCAAGATTACGGGGACAAGGCCCCAAAAGAAAATATAGGGTTTTAGAATAAGCTGCTTCATATCAATATTATAATTCCCGGGGTTGGTGGAAACACCCCTGTTGGCTTAACTATTCCACCTCGTGCCCGAATTCCCAGTGGTGGCCAAAGGGGTCGGCGACCTTGGCCGAAAGCCAGCCGTGGTCGGCTCGCGGGGCGAACACTTCGGTGGCACCCGCCTGCAGGGCCTGTTCAAAATACACTTCGGGGCTGGGAACCACTACCACAAAACGGACACTTTGATTGATCTCCGAATTATGTTCACCCCCGCTGGCCACCCAGAACTCGGCCCCTCCCACTGAGAGGCGGGCCAGCAGTTCGCCCGGAACGGGTTCCATGCGGTAGGTTTCCCGTGCCCCGAAAGCCGCCTTGTAAAAGGCCAGGGCAGCCGGGGCATCTTCGAAGATGAGCCAGGGTTGGATGCTGGTTGCTGGGGGCATTAATGCTAATTTAGTGGCATGAATCCCATTTCAGTTCCCACAAATCTGAGGGTATTTAAATGTAGGATTTTTTTTGCTTCAATCCAGGCAGCGCGTTTCCCAAATGCATTGCCATGCCTGCTTGGCCTTACAGCTTATTATAGGAGTACAGCCCGCTTTGCCTGCGTTGAAAACCAAGATGTGTATACAGCCCGATAGCGGCCTTCCGATGGTCGGCAGAGAATAAGAGTACTTCTGTCAGGCCTTTGGCCCGGGCCACTTCCAGTAGCTTTTCCATCAATTTTTTCCCGATGCCCTGCCCCCGCATTTTTTCGTCGACCACCACGTCTTCGATCCAGCCCTTATGGCCTGAAATCACTTTATAAGTGCCCATCAGGGCCATGCCGACGATGGTTGGGCCGACCCGGCAACAGGCCATGGTCGCCGGATTTTCAGCCCCCAGTAGCTCATCCAACGGGAGCTGCTGCCGGTCGGGGTTTAACTGG
>DATIPV010000348.1:0-1851 GCA_035471525.1 Robiginitalea sp. | reverse complement strand
GTGGCTGCTCGAGCCTTTCCCGTTGGTACCGGCCACGTGGATGCTCTTAAAGCGGTGATGCGGGTTGCCCAGATGGGCTGCAAACTGTTCGGTGGGTTCCAGCTTGGCGTGGTAGGCCTCGGCCCCCCTCAGCTGGTACATGGGCAACTGGGCAAACATCCAGTCCAGCGTCTGGCGGTAGGTCATTTATTGCCCCAGTTTGAAGTTCACCACCACAAATCCGATCTGCTGGTCAGGGGCCTTGGAATCCGCATTCCATTTATAGGACATTGCCGTTTTCCGGGCGGGTTCGAGCAGGCAGGGGTCGTTGTTGGTAGTGCCCCTTACCCCGGGGGTGGCCTGTACGACCTGCCCCTGGCGGTTTACAACGATCTGCACCACCACGCGTCCTTCCTGGTTGCAGTCTTGTTTTACGGTGTTGTACCCGACCCGGGTCCGTCCGCTGAGGCCGTAGCCGCCGGTACCGGTGCCGGTGCCGGGCGCCCCGTAGTAGGTGCGGGCATAGGGGTCTCCGTCGGGCTGGCCCTTGTCGCTGGCCCGGTTGTCGTCTCCCTCACTGCCCTGGGCTGTGCCGTCGGCATTGTTGAGCCCGCCCATCAGGGCGTCGAGCTGCGCTTTTTTGGCCTCCTGCTCGCGCCTTGCCGCTTCTGCGGCGGCCTGTTTTTCGCGCTCGATGCGCTGGGCCTCTTCGCGGGCCTTGCGGGCGGCGTCTTCGGCTTTGCGTTTGGCCTCTTCGGCCTGTTTAATTTTAATGGCTTCTTCCGACTCTTTGGTAAGCAGTTTCTCGGCCGGGGCCTCCGGGGTGGCGGCTTCGGGTTCGGGCTCGGGTTCGGTTACCGGCTCGGCGGCCTCTACGGTTTCTTCTACCTGCTCCTGGGGTTCGGGTTGCTGGCGACGCAGGGGTTCCAGGGGCTGGTTGTCGCCCATCCCGAATTCCATGGTCCCGAAATTCACGGTGATGCCGTTCTCGATGGGGGGTTCGAAATACGTGAGGCCTAAATAGAACAGCAAGAGGATTAGCGCGCTCAACAGCACGGTGGTAAGCGTGAACGACTTCTTCTTGTGTCGGGTATCGAGCAGTGACATCAATTCGGACGCACGGCCAGGATCACTTTGTAGCTATTCCGGTTGGCAATATCCATCACATTCACGGCTTCCTTGATCGCAACGCTTTCTTCGGCCCGCAGGATGATGGTCGGATTCTCCTGACCCTCCAGTGCCTTTTTTAGTTCAATTTCAATGTATTCTCCGTTAATCTGCTGGTTGTTCACGAAGTATTCCAGGTTCTTGTTGATGGTAACCGAAACATTCTGCGTGTTGGTCGATTTCCCGCGTGCCCTGGGCAGCAAAAGGTCCAGTGCATTGGGGCTATTGGCCGTCAGCATAAAAAAGATCAGCAGTAGGAAGACAATATCCGTCATGGAGGACATGCTGAACTCCGGACTCACCTTGTTTCTTCCTTTCAGTTTCATAGGTCGTTCTCTTAAACGGGTTCGCTCAGCAGGTCGAGGAACTCCACGGCATTGGCTTCCATCTGGTGGATGACCTTGTCGGTGCGGTTCACCAGGTGGTTGTAGCCCACGTAGGCGATAATCCCAACCACAAGGCCGGCCACCGTGGTGGTCATGGCCGTGTAGATTCCCGAGGCCAGGGCGCCCATCTCGGCCTGTCCGCCGCTGCTCGCCATCTGGTGGAAGGCAAGAATCATACCAATGACGGTGCCCAGGAACCCGATCATGGGGGCGGCCCCGGCCACGGTGGCCAGGATGCTCACATTCTTCTCCAGTTCATACACCTCTAAGGTGCCGGCATTTTCAATGGATTTATTGATGTCTTCCAGGGGCTTGCCGA
>DATIPV010000347.1:0-4133 GCA_035471525.1 Robiginitalea sp. | reverse complement strand
GCTGATCACTTTCTTTCTCCAGTTTTTCCCGGAGGTCATCAAGGAAGGGCATCTCTATATCCTGCAAACCCCTCTTTTCAGGGTGCGGAATAAAAAGGAGACTTTCTATTGCTACAGCGAGGAAGAAAAACGCCAGGCGATTGACAAGCTGAAGGGCAAACCGGAGATTACCCGTTTCAAAGGGCTGGGCGAAATATCCCCCGACGAATTCAAGCATTTCATAGGCGACGACATCCGCCTGGAGCCCGTTATGCTCGACAAGGCCATGTCCATAGAGGAACTGCTCGCATTCTATATGGGCAAGAACACCCCCGAACGGCAGGATTTCATCATTGAGAACCTGAAAGTGGAGCTGGACCTGGTAGCCGAAGATCAATTGTAAATACTTATCCCGCTTTTCCCTATGGAGGAAAACGAAGCCGCGAACGAACCGCATCAGGAACACGAAGCCGGGCAGGAATCACTGACCCGCGTTACCGGCATGTACAAGGACTGGTTTCTGGATTACGCCTCTTACGTGATCCTGGAACGCGCCGTGCCGGCCATTGAGGATGGGTTCAAACCGGTGCAGCGGCGCATTATGCATGCCCTGAAGGAATTGGACGATGGCCGTTACAACAAGGTGGCCAACGTGGTGGGGCATACCATGCAGTACCACCCGCATGGCGATGCCAGCATTGCCGATGCCATGGTACAGATCGGGCAAAAGGAACTGCTGATAGACACCCAGGGCAACTGGGGTAACATCCTTACCGGCGACGGGGCGGCTGCCTCCCGGTACATTGAGGCCCGGCTCTCCAAATTCGCCCTCGAGGTCGTTTTCAGCCCGAAGATAACCGAATGGCAGCTCAGCTACGACGGCCGCAAGAAGGAACCGGTGAACCTGCCCGTAAAATTCCCGCTCCTGCTTGCACAGGGAGCGGAAGGTATCGCGGTGGGGCTTTCCACCAAGATCCTGCCTCATAATTTTGTGGAGTTGATCGAGGCTTCGATCAAACACCTGCAGGGCAAGAAATTCAAACTGGTGCCCGATTTTCCAACCGCGGGCATCATTGACGCAACCCATTACAACGACGGGGAGCGCGGCGGGAAGATTCGCGTCCGGGCCCGGATTTCTCAGTTGGACAAGAATACGCTGGTCATTACGGAAATCCCTTTCGGGACCAATACCTCCTCCCTGATAGACTCCATTCTGAAGGCCAACGACAAGGGTAAGATCAAGATCCGGAAAATCGAAGACAATACGGCCGCCGAGGTGGAGATTCTGGTGCATCTGCCCTCGGGCATTTCCCCCGACAAAACCATAGACGCCCTCTATGCCTTTACGCTCTGTGAGTCGTCCATTTCGCCCCTGGGCTGCATAATCGAAGACAACAAGCCCGTTTTTATGGGCGTCAGCGAAATGCTGTGCCGCTCTACGGAACATACGGTAGAGATGCTTCGGGCCGAACTGGAGATACAGCTGAGCGAATTCGAAGAACAATGGCATTTTGCTTCCCTGGAACGCATCTTCATCGAAAACCGGATTTACCGCGACATCGAGGAAGTAAAGACCTGGGAAGGGGTGCTGAAGGCCATTGACCAGGGCCTGAAACCGCATACGGGCCACCTGAAACGCGAAGTGACCGAGGAAGACATCGTACGCCTCACGGAAATCAGGATCAAGCGGATCTCCCGCTTCGACCTGGATAAGGCCCAGGAACTGCTCGATCAGCTCGAGGAGAAAATTGCCGAGACCAGGCACCACCTGGGGCACCTCACCCAATACGCCATCTCCTATTTCGAGGAGCTTCGCAAGAAATATGGGGCCGGGCGGGAGCGGAAATCCGAAATCCGGATCTTCGACGAGATCGAAGCCACCAAGGTGGTTATCCGCAACACCAAATTGTTCGTGAACCGCGGGGAAGGCTTTGTGGGCACTTCCCTGCGCAAGGACGAATACGTTACGGACTGCAGCGACATAGACGACATCATAGTCTTCACCCGATCGGGCGAAATGATGATCACCAAGGTGGATGCGAAGATCTTTGTGGGCAAGAACATCATACACGTGGCCGTCTTCAAGAAAAAGGACCGGCGCACCATCTACAACATGATCTACAAGGACGGCCGGGGAGGCGCCAGTTACGTGAAGCGCTTCAACGTCACCTCCATTACGCGCGACAAACAATACGACCTTACGGGCGGCAAGCCGCAGTCTGAGGTCCTCTATTTCAGCGCCAACCCGAACGGGGAGGCCGAGGTCGTTACGGTTAACCTGCGCCAATCGGGCAGCATCAAGAAATTGAAATGGGATCTCGATTTTGCCGATGTCATGATCAAGGGCCGCAATGCCAAGGGGAATATCGTTACCAAATACGCGGTAAAGCGCATCGAGCTGAAAGAGAAGGGACTGTCTACCCTGAAACCCCGTAAAATCTGGTTCGACGACACCGTTCTGCGGCTCAATGCGGATGAGCGGGGCGAGTTGCTGGGCGAATTCACAGCCGAGGACCGGCTGCTGATCGTAAACCAGAAAGGCACCCTTAAAACCGCCATTCCCGATTTGAACATGCACTTCGACAACGACATGATCGTGCTCGAGAAATGGAACGCCAACAAGCCCCTTACGGCTATTTACTGGGAAGGAGAGAAAGAACTCTTCTACGTAAAGCGGTTTATGATCGAAAACCCCGACAAGATTGAAAACATCCTGACCGACCATCCGAAATCGTACCTGGAAAAAATATTTACCGATTTCCGGCCGGTTGCCGAGGTGGTCTTTGCCAAGAGGCGGGGCCAGGAGCGCAGGCCGAACCTGGTTATCGACCTGGAAAACTTTATCTCCGTAAAGGGCATCGGTGCCATGGGCAACCAGTTGACCCGGGAAAAGGTGCTCGAAATCAATGCGATGCCTCCCCTGCCGTATGAAGAGCCCCCCGTAAAGGAGGCTGCTGAAATCGAGGTTATAGATGAGGAAGACGTAGCCCCTGATACCCCCGACACGCCAAACGGCAGTGCCCCATCCGGGGGCCCGGGAGGGCAGGGATCGCTGTTCTGATTTGCGCCGGGAGGGTCTCTCAGTGCTTGTCAGACGAATTCGGCCCGTCGGGATCTTTCACATTCCGGATCCGTCGCAGATCCAGGAATTCCACCCCCAGTGAAAAAGCGATGGCAAAGTACAGGTACCCTTTGGGGATGCTGCCGATTTCGTTGTTAAAGACTACCAGGTTCGACAGATGGGCAGCTTCGGCTATAAGCATGAAGCCAATGAGGATCAAAAAGGAGAGCCCCAGAATTTGAATGGATGGATGCCGCCCCACGAAGGTACCCACCGGATTGGCGAACAACATCATAATCACCACCGAAATCATCACCGCCACGACCATCAGGAACAAAGCATCCGTCGGGTTGGGCGAAATACCGCTGGTCATCCCGATGGCAGTCAGGATGGAGTCAAAGGAGAAAACGATATTGATTACGGTAATCTGGAGGATGGCATTGAACAGCGAACTCGATTGCGCTTTTTTCAACTCCCGTACGTCATATCCCCGGTCTTCCACTTTCTCGTGAATTTCCTTGGTGCTCTTGTAAAGCAGGAAAAGGCCGCCCCCGAAAAGAATCAGGGCCTGGCCGCTGATTCCGCCGTGAAACCAGGGTTGGTCAAAAAACATAAACGGTTCCTTGAGCTGCGTAAGCCAGCTTATTCCGAACAATAAGACAATCCGCATAACCATGGCCAGGATTAATCCCAGATTGGTTGCCTTGCGCCGATGGTTTCCCTCAAGCTTATCGGCGGCAATGGATATAAAGATGATGTTGTCTATACCCAGAACGATTTCCAGGAACGTAAGGGTTAGCAGGGCAATCCAGGCATCCGGACTGGTGAAGATCTCAAACATGTTTATTCCGCTTTGACGGCTGTTCCCCGGGAAGCCCGGATGGTACCTACCAGTTTGTACTCAAAAGTATAGGAATTCTCAGTGGTGGACAAGATTTTTAAATGGATGGGTTTCTCCTCGGCCCGGGTCTCCGGGTGCAGGTTTGTGAGGATGTACTCGCAATCGTTGATCCAGCGCACCGAGGCGGAATCGCGCTTCCCGTTAAATTCGGATGTTTCCAAATCCCCGTTGCGGGTAAAGATAGTGGTTTGC
>DATIPV010000346.1:0-13494 GCA_035471525.1 Robiginitalea sp. | reverse complement strand
ATTGTTGGAGTTGGCGCCAATATTGCACCACTCCCCCAGCACGGAGTTCCCCAGGTAGCCATCGTGCCCCTTGCTGGAATATCCGAAGATCACCGAATTGCTGATCTCCCCGCAAACCTTGCCGTAGGGGCCTACCGTGGTGGGACCGTAGATTTTGGCGCCCATTTTGACCACCCCGTGATCGCACAGGGCAAATCCGCCCCGTATCATATTGCCTTCCATGACCTCGGCATCTTTCCCGATGTAGATGGGGCCTTCCGTGGCATTCAGGATGCTGTGTTCGACCTTTGCGCCGGCCTCCAGGAAAATGCGTTCGGGGGCAATGAGCCGGTTGGTGTCTGAGATGGGGGCCGATCGGCGACCGCGGGTGAGCAGCTCAAAATCGGCTTCCAGGGCCGGGCCGTTGAGGGAAAAGATGTCCCAGGTATGGCGCACCTGCATGGGCTGCCTGGGGTATTCCATGCGGGCCAGCGCCCCGGGATCCGGATGGGCGGCCACCTCAGGGGTGCGGTAGGCCAGCAGGAGCTGCGCCGCATACAGGGCCTGCCCTGGCTGCAATTTTTGCACTGCGGCCACCAGCTGCGGGTCGGGCAGGACGGAAGCATTCAGGAGCAGGTTGTCGTCTCCCGACACCAGGGGGAATTTGCCCGAGAGATACCCTTCGGTCAGGAAGCTCGCCGGGGCCTTCAGGTACCGCTCCCACTTTTCGCGAATGGTGAGGATGCCGATGCGGATTTCGCCTACCGGCCGGGTAAAGGTAAAGGGCAACAGGGCGCTGCGCCGGTCTCCATCGAAGAGGATGCAGTGCATGGTCTATTTTTTTTTACAAAGGTATGAAATGCCTTGCTGCGAAGGGGTGCGGCTCGTCGTCCATTCGGGGGGCTGGTCGAAAAATGCACAAAAAAAAGCGGCTTCGGGTCGAAGCCGCTTCGCATGCGGTATACGGTATTCCCTGGGGGATTACTTCTTTTCGAATTTCTTGTACTTGCTCTTGAACTTGTCGATCCGCCCGGCGGTATCTACCAGTTTGGCCTTGCCCGTGTAGTACGGGTGGGAGGTGCGCGAAATCTCGAGCTTCACCAGCGGGTATTCCACGCCATCCACCTCCAGGGTCTCCTTGGTATCGGCAGTAGACTTGGTGATGAAGACGTCGTCGTTCGACATGTCCTTAAAAGCGACCAGTCTGTAATTTTCGGGATGAATATCCTTTTTCATGCTGCGCAAATTTGAATCCTGCTAAATTTCAGGCTGCAAATGTATGCATAAATAATCAAAATCTCCCAAGGGATTCAGAGATTTTTATCTGGATATTTTTTATCTTTCCGTGTAATAAAAAGCCTTCGCAGGCAGCGAAGTATCAACCTAATCTAAAATCTAGACACATGGATTCCACTCAACCCAAAACCGGCAAATTTTCACTGAATTTCGGACTCTTGCTCGGCGTGGTCGGGGTTGTCTTCGCCCTGATGCTGTTCTTTATAGACGCCCATACCACCCAGAGCCCGGTGGTTCAGGTGGTCAATGTCGTTATTTCGGTAAGCATCATCTTCTGGGGCATCCTGAATTTCAAAAAAGCCAACGGGGGATACCTGAAATTCGGGGAGGCCCTTAAACTGGGAGCCGGAATTGCAGTGGTTGCCGGAATCATCCAGGTCGTATACACCATTTTCATGGCCAACGTGCTCGACCCCGAATTCGCCTCGAAAATAATGGATATTCGTATGGCCGAAGCGGTCGAGCAGGGTACTATGACCTCTGACCAGATCGAACAGGCCAAGGAAATGGGTAAGAAATTCTTCTGGTTCGGCTATCCGATTATGCTCATCGTTTCCGTAGTCTTCGGGCTAATCATCGGTTTGGTGGGCGGGCTCATCTTCAAAAAATCGGCTGAGAATTGATATTGGCCTAAAGTCGTACCTTTGGAGCAATCGGAAACCCTGATATGCGCCTATCCATAGTTATTCCCCTGCTCAACGAAGAGGAATCGCTCCAAGAACTCCACGGTTGGATTGTATCTGTTATGCAATCCAACCGTTTTTTGTACGAGATCCTGTTTATAGACGACGGAAGCACCGACGGCAGCTGGCAGGTCGTCAGGGCCCTTGCGGAGTCGGACCCGAACGTGCGCGGCATCCGCTTTTTAAAGAATTATGGAAAATCGCAGGCGCTGCACGCCGGCTTCAAGGCGGCCGCAGGCGATATCGTCATTACCATGGACGCCGACCTGCAGGACAATCCGGAGGAAATCCCCGAAATGGTAAGGCGCGTTGCCGAGGAGGGATACCACCTGGTATCGGGGTGGAAGAAAAAGCGGTACGATTCCCTGTTGATGAAAAACCTGCCTTCCAAACTGTTCAACTGGGCGGCCCGCAAGACCTCGGGGGTACGCCTGCACGATTTCAACTGCGGACTCAAGGCCTTCCGTACGGAGGTGGTCAAGAGCATTGAAGTGTCGGGGGAAATGCACCGCTACATACCGGTACTGGTCAAAAATGCCGGCTTTACCAAGATCGGGGAACAGGTGGTACAGCACCAGGCGCGCAAATACGGGAAAACCAAGTTCGGGGCCGAACGCTTCATCAACGGTTTTCTGGACCTTATCACCATCTGGTTCGTCTCCAAATTCGGGAAACGGCCCATGCACCTGTTCGGGGCCCTCGGGGTGCTCATGTTCGTGATCGGCTTCGGGTTTTCGCTCTACCTCGGCATCGAAAAACTCTTCCTGAACCCCACGGGGCGCCTGCTCACCGACCGGCCCGAATTCTTCATCGCCCTTACGTCCATGCTTATGGGGATCCAGTTTTTCCTGGCGGGTTTCCTGGGGGAGATAGTGGTGCGCTCGCGCCGAGCCGCAAACCCGTACGCCGTGGCAGAGGAAATAAACCCGGAGCCCGCCCAAAACCAATATTCTTCGTAATTTTGGGGGCAGCTTTTGTACCTTAACCCGTACCTATGGACCCAATTCTGGAGAGCGCCAAAACCTGGCTCACCGATTTTTTCGACCCGGCGGTGCGGCGGGAGGTAAGCGACCTGCTGGCTAACAACCCCGAAGAGCTCAAAGACCGCTTTTACAAGAACCTGGAGTTCGGAACCGGGGGCATGCGCGGCATTATGGGCGCGGGTACCAACCGCATCAACAAATACACCCTGGGGAAAAGCACCCAGGGCCTGAGCCGCTACCTGCAAAAGGTATACGGCAAAGAGGGCCTTAGGGTGGTGATCGCCTATGACTGCCGCCACAACAGCCAGTCGCTGGCCCAAACCGTGGCAGAGGTCTTCTCGGCCAACGGGATCAGGGTTTTCCTGTTTTCAGAGCTTCGGACCACCCCCGAGCTTTCGTTTGCCGTACGCCACCTGAACTGCCATGCCGGCGTGGTGCTCACAGCATCCCACAACCCGCCCGAGTACAATGGCTACAAGGTGTACTGGACCGACGGCGGGCAGATTGTGCCGCCCCAGGACCGCGAAATCATCGCCGAGATCAACAGCCTGGATTATTCCGACATCCGCTTTGAGCCAAACCCGGCCCTTATCGAGCGCATCGACAAGGAAGTAGACGAGGCCTTTATCGAAGCTTCTGTGCAAAACGGCAGCATCGGAGCCCGGGGCAAAAAAGACTTCTCGATCGTCTTCACCTCCCTGCACGGTACTTCCATCACCGCAATACCTGAGGTGTTGCGCCGCGCCGGATACGCCAATGTTACCATCATAGAAGAACAGGCCACCCCCGACGGCAATTTCCCGACGGTACAATCGCCCAACCCCGAAGAGCCGGCAGCCCTGGCCCTGGCGCTGGAAAAGGGCGAAGCCATCGGGGCCGACATGGTGGTGGGTACCGACCCCGACAGCGACCGCCTCGGAATTGCAGTGCGCAACGGGGCAGGCCGACTGGAGCTGCTCAACGGCAACCAGACCATGGTGCTCATGACGCGGTTCCTGCTCGACAAGGCCAAGCGGAGGGGTTTTAAAGGGAATGAATTTGTGGCCTCCACCATCGTTTCCACCCCTATGATGGAAGCCATGGCCGCGGCCTACGGGGTGGAATGCAAGGTTTCCCTGACCGGTTTCAAATGGATCGCCAAGATGATCGTGGATAATCCCGACCAGCATTTCCTGGGCGGGGGCGAAGAGAGTTTCGGCTTTATGGTGGGCGATTTTGTGCGCGACAAAGACGCCGTAACCGCTACCCTGCTCGCCTGCGAGATCGCGGCCGAGGCCAGGGCGGCGGGCAGCAGTTTCTACCAGGAGCTGCTGCAGTGTTACGTCGCATTCGGCTGCTACCGGGAACGCCTGCTTTCCCTGACCAAGAAAGGGATGGACGGGGCTGCCGAAATTGCGCGCATGATGGTCGAATTACGGGAAAACCCCCTGAAAACCCTTGACGGTTCGCCGGTGGTGCGCATCGACGACTACCAGACCTCGCTTTCGCGGGATCCCCGCAGCGGGGCCCGCAGCCCGATTGACCTGCCCAAGTCGAACGTGCTGATATACACCACCGAAGACGGGAGCCGGGTGGCAGCCCGACCCAGCGGCACCGAGCCGAAAATCAAGTTCTACGTGAGCGTGAACGCGGCACTTGCAGCCGTATCTGGCTACCCGGCGGCCCATGATGCCCTGGAAGCCAAGATCGACCGCATTTTGGCCGAACTCAAGCTGGACGCATGAAATACTTCCGCAAAATCCTCCGGTTTGCCGGACCCTACCGGCGGTACGGGTTCCTGAACATCTTTTTCAACATTTTGTACGCCCTGTTCAGCGCCCTGTCGTTTGCGGCCCTGATCCCCATGCTCGACGTCCTTTTTGAGAAGACCCGGACCGTTACCCAAAAACCCGAATTCCAGGGCGTGGGCGGGCTGGAATCCTACCTGAAAGACAGCCTGTATTACCAGGTGAGCGCCGTGGCCGGCACCGACAAGATGCAGGCCCTTGTTCTGGTTATCGGGCTGGTGCTGGTGCTGTTCCTGTTGAAGAATTTCTTCAACTACCTGGCCATGTATTACATCACCTTTCTGCGCAACGGGGTGCTCAAGGACCTGCGCAATGCGCTTTACGATAAGATCGTCGCCCTCCCGCTCTCGTTTTACTCCGAGAAGAAAAAGGGAGATGTGATTGCCCGCATTACCTCAGACGTGCTGGAAATCCAGCATTCCTTCCTCTCCATCCTGGAATTGATCGTGCGGGAGCCGCTGACTATCCTTTTTACCATCCTGGTGATGTTTTTTATCAGCGTAAAGCTCACCCTCTTCGTCTTCATTTTTATCCCGGTGGCCGGCTTTTTGATTTCCAGGATCGGGAAATCGCTAAAACGGCGTTCCGACCGGGTCCAAAAAGAGCAGGGCGCCTTTTTGTCTATAGTGGAAGAAACCCTGGGCGGGCTGCGGGTGGTGAAGGCCTTTAATGCCGAAAAGCTCTTTTCGGCCCGGTTCCGGCATTCGACCGACCGCTTTTTCCGTTTCTCCAACAGCCTGCTCAACCGGCAGAACCTGGCCTCCCCTGTGGGGGAATTCCTGGGCATCCTGGTAATCGGGGTGCTGCTCTGGTTCGGGGGCCGCATGGTGTTGGAAGAAGCCAGCCTGGACGCTTCTTCCTTTATTGCCTACATGGGGCTCGCCTACAACATCCTTACCCCCGCGAAAGCCATCAGCAAGGCTTCCTACGGGGTCAAGAAAGGAAATGCCGCCGCCGAGCGCGTCCTGGAAATCCTGGAAACCGAGTCGACCATACAGGACCCCGGCGACGGACGTGAAAAGCACAGCTTTGATCAGTGCCTCTGCCTGGAAGGGGTTACGTTCAGCTATGGGGATGAGCCGGTCCTCAAAAATTTCAGCCTGGAGTTGTCGAAGGGCCAGACCGTTGCGCTGGTGGGCCAGTCGGGCTCCGGCAAAAGCACCATCGCCAGCCTGTTCACCCGCTTTTACGACGTGGGGGCAGGCCGGATCACGCTCGACGGGGTGGACATACGCGACATTACCCAGACCTCGCTGCGGAAGCTGATGGGCCTGGTAACCCAGGATTCCATCCTTTTCAACGACAGCGTGCGAAACAATATCCTGCTGGGCAAGGAAGATGCCAGCCCGGAGGAGGTCGAAACGGCCGCCCGTATCGCCAATGCCCACGATTTCATCAGCCAGTTGCCGCTGGGCTACGACACCCACATCGGCGATGGGGGGAACAAACTCAGCGGGGGCCAGAAGCAACGGCTGGCCATCGCCCGGGCCGTGCTCAAGAACCCGCCTATCATGATTCTGGACGAGGCGACCTCGGCCCTGGATACCAAGAGCGAGCGCCTGGTTCAGGACGCGCTCGAAAAGATGATGCGGGGCCGCACTTCCCTGGTCATCGCCCACCGGTTGAGCACGGTCCAGAATGCCGATACCATTGTGGTGATGCAAAATGGGGAGATCGTGGAGCAGGGCTCTCACCAGGAGCTCCTGAAGCGCAAGGGGGTGTACCACCGGCTGGTGGAGATGCAGCAGCTGGGGTAGAGCCTGTCCCGGCAAAGGCCTGGATTAAACCCAAACGACGTAATTCGGTCTAATGTCCGGAAGAGCATGATGTCATCTGAAACAGAATTGATAGAAGGCCTGCAGGACCCGGCCCGCCGGGAATCGGCATTCCGCACCTTGCTGGAGCGATACCAGGAGCGCCTGTACTGGCACATCCGTCGTATCGTACTGGACCACGAGGATGCCGATGACGTGCTGCAGAATACCTTCATCAAAGTGTACCGGAACATCGGCCAGTTTAAGGGAGACAGCAAACTCTACAGCTGGATGTACCGCATAGCCACCAACGAGGCCCTTACCTTCCTGAAGCGGAATTCCCGCATGCAGGGGCTCACCGACGAGGCACTGCAGGACAAGATGGTGTCGAGGCTGGAGGCCGACCCCTACTTTGACGGAGACCAGGCTCAGCTGCAGCTGCAGCGGGCCCTGGCCATACTCCCGGAGAAACAACGACTGGTTTTTAACCTCAAATATTTCGAGGAGATGACCTATGAGGAGATGTCGGAGGTGCTGGAAACCTCCGTGGGCGCGCTGAAGGCTTCCTACCATTTGGCCGTCAAGAAAATAGAGGGCTTTGTAAAGGGAATCTATACCTGAATGCACAGATTAAACCTTTTGGCAGAAAATGTATCTAACTAGCGATGAAAGGGAAAAAAGGACATAGCGGTTTCCGGGTCCCGGACGGGTATTTTGACAAGTTCCCGGCCCGGATGGAAACCCGGCTGGAGGCTCTCGAAGGCACCTGGTTGCCGAAAGAAGCCGGTTTCCGCACGCCTGAAGGGTATTTCGAAACCTTCGGGGAGCGGCTGCAGCAGCGCCTTGAAACGCCCCAGGGCCGTACCCGGACCCTTTGGACGGCTTACCTCGGATGGGCCGCCGCCGCTGCGGCCGGGCTATTGCTGGCCATCAGCCTTTGGCCGGCAAACGAAACCCAGGCTCCCGGATTCGGGGACCTGGTCGGGACCGAGATCGAGTCCTACTTCGAAATCCGCTACGAGGACCTGAGCTCCTATGACCTGGCAGAATCGCTTCCCCTGGAAAAACTGGCTATGGGAGACCTGCTGGAGGATGCCCCGGCGGAAACCCAGATCCTGGATTACCTGGACCGGGAAAGCGGAACCTATGATGACTATTACCTCGAAAATGATAAGTAAGCGAATTGTATACGGAGCCTTCCTGGCACTATTTGTAATGGGAAGCGCAAACCTGCAGGGCCAGCAGGACGATAATCAGGAGAAGATAAAATCCCTGAAAGTGGCCTTTTTCACCGAACAGCTGAGCCTCAGCCCGAAGGAGGCCACCGTGTTCTGGCCGCTCTACAATACCTATGAGAAGGAGAAGGAAGCCATTATGGGTCAGAAGCGACGCGAAGTCTACGACAAAATCGGGGGAACCCAGTCGTACAGTGAGGCTGAAGCCCGCGCCATTCTGAGCCGGTTCCAGGAATTGGATGCGCAGGAGGAAGTTTTAGAACGCAAATTCCAGAACGAGCTGTCTGCCAGCTTTTCGGCTACGCGTACCCTGAAACTCTTCAGGGCAGAGTATGAATTCCGGAAAAGACTGCTGCGCGAATTCCGCAAGCGCAATGAGGGCAACATGCCCTGAGGCAGATCCCTAGCGGAAAACAAGCCGGGCCACCCGCCCTCTCCCGGCCGCATAGGCAACGGTATCATTGGCAAAACGAAGCGTGTAAAATGAGGCATCCGAAAGGGTTTGCCAGTTCCTTCCCCCGTCGGAAGAGTAGTCAATCCCCGTAAAGCCCACGGCCACCAGGCCCTTCCCGCCCGTCCCCGGCACGAATTGCACACAGCTCTTGTATCCCGGCAATGCCCCTTCGGCCACAAGCTCCCAGCTCTTGCCGCCATTTTCGCTGCGGGCCTTGTTGCCGGTATGCTCTTCAGGTCGTGTATAATCGCCCCCTATGGCAAAACCAGTTTGCGCATCGCTGAAGGCCAGGCTGTAAATACCCTGGGTTTCCCGCTGGTGGGCCACCGGGGTCTGTATCACTTCCCAATGCCCCCCCAGGTCGTCGGAGCGAAATATCCGGCCCCGGGTGGTGGCAACCCAGCACAGGGTGCCGGCGATGGCGATATTGGTGTTGCTGGCCGCAAAAGCCCCTTCCCCGGGAAGGGCCGGCGGGAGTCGGTCGCAGGGAATCCGTGACCAGCTATGGCCACCGTCGCGGGTAAGCAGGATGCTCAGGCAGCCGTCTTTGGCATCCCCGACCGCCAAGCCATTTTGGTCGTCCCAGAACGCCAGGGCATCGTAAAAGACCTCCGGGCCGCTCTCGTGGTAGACCAGTTCCATCTGCCCGTTTTCGCCCGTTTTGTACAACAGGGCCGGATCCCCGGCCGACAGCATGAAAAAATCGGCCGAAGTATGGGCAACGGCGCGGAACTCGGGATAGGTTCCCTCAAAGGCCTGTCGCCCCGTGCGCACGCGTTTGTCGGAAAGGGTATAAGTGCCGAACAGCCCCCCGCTGCCTGCGAATCCCACGCTGCCGGGCATCACTTCCAGGGCCCGGATGGAAATACTGTCTTCCAGCAGGGTCTCTACCCGAACTCCGGTAAAAATCCGGGGCGGGTCTTCGGCGCAGGAGGCCCCCAGCAGGGCTAACAGGAGAAGGTACAGTCGGTGCATGGGATTCACTTTGGCTTAAAGATACCTTAATTCTCGCCAAAACGATACCTTTGCCCCCTATGCGGATGCACAGGAATTTAGTGGAAGCGGTCCTCAGAGGGCTGCAACAGATCTTTCAGGAAGGGGTTTATGCCGACAAGGCCGTTGAGCGCCTGCTCAAGAGCGACAAACGCTGGGGCAAGCGCGACCGGGGCTTTGTGGCCGAGACAGTGTACGAAATCGTTCGCTGGAAGCGGCTCTACGCCGAGATCGCCGAGGTGCGGGAACCTTTCAGCCGGGACGACTGGTTCCGGATTTTTGCCGTCTGGGCAGTGCTCAGGGGGCATGCCCTGCCCCCCTGGAAGGAATTTACCGATACGCCCCAACGGCGTATCAAAGGCCGCTTCGACGCCCTGATAAAGACCCGGAAGCTGCGGGAATCCATTCCGGACTGGCTGGACGAGCTGGGGGAGAAAAGTCTGGGGACCCGGCTTTGGGAGGCCGAACTGGCCGCCCTGAACCAGCCTGCCCCCGTAGTGCTGCGCACCAATACGCTGAAGACCACCCGGGAAGCCCTGGCCGAGGCCCTGCAAGCCGAAGATTTCAATGCCAGCCCCCTTCCCGACTACCCGGATGCCCTGCTGCTGGCCGAACGGGGCAATGTTTTCGCCACCCGGGCCTTTGCCGAGGGCTGGTTTGAGGTACAGGACGCCTCTTCCCAACGGGTTGCCCCCCTGCTGCAGGCCGAGCCCGGGATGCGGGTGATCGACTGCTGCGCGGGGGCCGGGGGCAAGACGCTGCACCTGGCGGCCCTGATGCAAAACAAGGGACAGCTCCTGGCCATGGACCTGTACAGCAACAAACTGGCCGAACTCAAACGGCGGGCCAGGCGCGCCGGGGCCTTCAATATCGAGACCCGGCAGCCCGACAGCCCGAAGGTGCTGAAGCGGCTTCAGGGCACTGCAGACCGCGTGCTGATAGATGCCCCCTGCACAGGGCTGGGCGTTTTGAGGCGCAACCCGGATGCCAAATGGAAGCTGCAGCCGGAGTTCTTAAAAACGGTCTGCGACACCCAGGCCGAGCTGCTGAGGCGTTACAGCAAATTGCTCAAGCCGGGCGGGAAGCTGGTTTATGCCACCTGCTCCATCCTTCCCCAGGAAAACGGCCGGCAGGTAGCCGACTTTCTGGCCTCGGAGGCCGGGCGCGAATTCCGGCTGATGGAAGAACATCCCATATACGCCTCCGAATCGGGCCATGACGGATTTTACCTGGCCCTGATGCAGCGCCTGCCCGAAGGCCCGAAGACCGCATAAAGCCCCCGGTAATCAACAGCCAAACCCCTGCTTTGTTAATTATTCAATCGTGCAGGTACGGGATAAAATAATACCTTTGTAGCTTCATTGAAAACCCTAACGAGCCGGCCTCATGATTCACTTTTTCGGCGATCCCTCTTCTCTTGTTTACGCCCTGGAGTCGGGGCACTCTCTCAGCCCGGAAGACATCCGGAAACTCACCTGGCTGTTCGGCAACCAGCCGAAGCTCGAGGCGGCGTCTGTTGACGCCTTTTTTGTTGGCCCGCGTGCCGCCATGGTAACGCCCTGGAGCACCAATGCCACGGAGATTACACAGAATATGGGCATCGAGGGGATCGTCCGCATTGAATCGTATCGCCGGGTTGCAGAGGCCGATACCGGCTTCGACCCCATGCTCTTCCAGAAATACGCCCGCCTGGGGCAGGACCTGTTCCACATCGAACACCAGCCGGATCCGATCCGTGAAATCGCAGACATCGCCGCCTACAACCAGGAAGAGGGGCTGGCCCTTAGTGCGGAGGAGATCGGCTACCTGCAGGATCTCTCCGGCCGCCTGGGCCGCATGCTAACCGATTCAGAGGTTTTTGGTTTCAGCCAGGTGAACTCCGAACACTGCCGGCACAAGATCTTCAACGGCACCTTCATCATAGACAACCGGGAAATGCCCGATTCGCTGTTCAAGCTCATCAGGCGCACCTCCGAAACCCACCCGAACGACATTGTCTCGGCCTACAAAGACAACGTAGCCTTCCTCAAGGGGCCCGAGCTGGTGCAGTTTGCCCCGCGCCGGGCCGACCAGCCCGATTTCTACGAGGAAACCCCTTTTGCGTCCGTGCTCTCGCTCAAAGCCGAAACCCACAACTTCCCGACCACCGTGGAGCCCTTCAACGGGGCCGCCACCGGTTCCGGGGGGGAGATCCGCGATCGGCTCGCGGGCGGCCAGGGCTCCCTGCCCCTGGCCGGCACCGCCGTTTATATGACGGCTTATTCCCGCCTGGCCGAAGACCGGCACTGGGAGGCGCATTTTCCGGCCCGGGAATGGCTCTACCAGACCCCCATGGATATTTTGATCAAGGCCTCCAACGGGGCTTCCGACTTCGGAAACAAATTCGGGCAACCCCTTATCAGCGGGTCGGTACTGACCTTCGAACACCAGGAGAACAACCGTTTCCTGGGCTACGACAAGGTAATTATGCTGGCCGGGGGCATCGGCTACGGCAAAGCAGAGCAGGCGCTGAAAGGACATCCGAAAAGGGGCGACCGCATCCTGGTGATGGGCGGGGACAACTACCGGATCGGAATGGGCGGGGCCGCCGTGTCGAGTGCCGATACCGGGGCCTTCAGCTCGGCCATCGAACTGAACGCCGTACAGCGCTCGAACCCCGAGATGCAGAAACGCGCGGCCAACGCCATCCGCGGACTGGTGGAAGGCGACCGGAACCCCATCGTCTCCATCCACGACCACGGGGCCGGGGGGCACCTGAACTGCCTTTCCGAACTGGTGGAGGAAACCGGGGGTTACATACACCTCGACCGCCTGCCCATTGGCGACCCCACCCTGTCGGACAAAGAAGTGATCGGAAACGAATCCCAGGAACGCATGGGACTGGTGATTGACCCCGAAGACCTGGGCCTGCTGGAGCGCATTGCCGCCCGCGAACGGGCGCCCCTGTACGAGGTGGGGGAAGTGACCGGCGACCAGCGCTTCACCTTCGCCAGCGACGGGCGCAGGCCTATGGACCTTGCCCTGGCAGACATGTTCGGCAGTTCCCCCAAGACCGTAATGCGCGACAGCCGGATGGACCACCGCTACGAAGCCCTTGAATACCAGGTGGAACACATCCACGCCTACCTGGAACAGGTGCTGCAATTGGAAGCGGTGGCCTGCAAGGATTGGCTCACCAACAAGGTAGACCGCTGCGTCGGCGGGCGAGTGGCCAAACAGCAGTGCGCCGGCCCCTTGCAGCTCCCGCTGAACAACTGCGGAGTGATGGCGCTCGATTTCAAAGGGCGGGAAGGTTTGGCGACCTCCCTCGGACACGCCCCGGTGGCGGCCCTGATCGACGCAGCAGCCGGCAGCCGCATCAGTATTGCCGAGGCGCTTACCAACCTGGTCTGGGCCCCGCTGAAGGACGGGCTGCGGTCGGTATCCCTTTCCGCCAACTGGATGTGGCCCTGCAACAACCCGGGAGAGGACGCCCGCCTGTACGAGGCCGTTAAAGCGGTTTCGGATTTTGCCCTGGCCCTGGGGATCAATATCCCCACGGGGAAAGATTCCCTGTCCATGAAACAGAAATACCCGGACCGGGAGGTTTTGGCTCCGGGAACCGTCATAATTTCGGCGGCTGCCCATTGTTCTGATCTGCAAAAGGTGGTTGAGCCGGTCTTCCGGTACCCGGGAGGCCCCCTGTATTATCTGAACCTCTCGGGCGGGAATTTCCAGCTGGGAGGCTCCTGCCTGGCCCAGGTTCTGAGCCGTATCGGCAGGGCTGTGCCCGACATTGCCGACCCGGCGTACTTCGGCAGGGCCTTTAACGCTTTGCAGGACCTGATCGGCGAAGGGCAGATTCTGGCCGGGCACGATGTATCTTCCGGCGGGCTTATTACCACCCTGCTGGAGGGTTGTTTCCCCGTTCCGGGGCTGGGCGCCGAGCTCGACCTGAGCTCCATCGGGGAGCCCGACACCGTGAAGCTCCTCTTCGCGGAGAATGCGGGTGTGGTCATCCAGGGCCGGGATGCCAGGATCGAGAAAGAGCTGGAGGCAGCCGGGCTATCCTTCCACAAGATCGGGCAGGTAATAGACAGGCCGGAACTCCGTATCAGAAACCACCGCCAGCGCCTGACTTTGGATGTTTCGGCGCTCCGCGATACCTGGTACCGGACCTCCTACCTGCTCGACCGGAAGCAGACCGCCGGCGATCTGGCGGCCACGCGCTACAGGGAGTACAAAAACCAGCCTTTGAGGTACCATTTCCCCGCGAAATTCAAGGGCAAATTACCGGCTGTTTCAAAACCGGCCGGCAGCCGCCCCAAAGCGGCTATCCTGCGCGAAAAAG
>DATIPV010000345.1:0-2588 GCA_035471525.1 Robiginitalea sp. | reverse complement strand
AACTTATTAAGGGCGGCCCGGCCGCGCGTCCCAAAAACCAGCAGTATGAAAGCAGATGAGGACATCAAAAAAGACGTATTGGAGGAGCTGAATTGGCAGCCCGATATCGACGAAACCCAGATCGGGGTAATCGTGGAAGAGGGGATCGTGACCCTAACGGGAACCCTGGACAGCTTTGCCAAAAAACTCGCCGCCGAGCGAGCCGTAAAGAAAGTAGCCGGGGTGCGGGGCCTCGCCATGGATGTGCAGGTACTCTTCGGGGAGGCCTTTAAAAGGACCGATTCCGAGATAGCCCGGGCCGCTGCCGATGCCCTGAAGTGGAACGCCACGGTGCCCCAGGAGCGCATCATGCTCAAGGTGGAGGACGGGCGGGTTTTCCTCTCCGGAAAACTGGAGTGGGGGTATCAGAAATACGCAGCCATCAATGTGCTGAGGCACCTGCAAGGGGTGCGCGAGGTGCATGCCGAGGACCTGGTGGTAGAGCCCAGGATACGGGTGGTAGACGTACGCCATAAGATCGAAAGGGCCCTGGAACGCCTGGCCGATGTCGACGCCACTTCCGTGGAAGTGGATGTACACGGCGACACCGTGTTCCTGAAAGGGTCTGTGCGCTCTGTGATCGAGAAGGAGGCAGCTGAGCATGCCGCGTTCCGGGCACCCGGGGTGCGCAAGGTGATCAATGAGCTCAAGGTGCGCTACTATCCGGTAACCGCTTAACCCGGTACCCGTCTCGGAAGATACGAAACACCCCGGCCGCTGTTCTGCCGGGGTGTCGTATTTTTGAGGAAATACCTGCACCCACATGAAGATCGTTTCCTGGAATGTAAACGGCCTGCGGGCCATCGCCGCCAAAAATTTTGCGGAGGCCGTTCGCGCCCTCGCCCCGGATGTGCTCTGCCTGCAGGAGACCAAGGCAGAGCCCGAGACCGTCGCTGAGATTTGCTCCGGGTTGCCGGCATATCAGGTATACGCCCATTCAGGCGCAAAAAAGGGTTATTCAGGCACGGCCATGCTCTGCCGGGCGAAGCCGCAATCGGTTGAGGCCGGTCCTGAAAGCGTGCCCCTCGGCGGGGAGGGCCGCATCCAATGTGCCGACTTCGGCGATTTTTACCTGGTAAATGTATACGTCCCCAATTCCGGACAGGGACTCAGCCGGCTCGGTTACCGCCAAGAGTGGGATGCCGCCTTTTGTGAATACCTCAGCGGGCTTCGGATTCGAAAGCCCCTGATCGTATGCGGCGACCTGAATGTGGCCCACAGGCCCATCGACCTGAAGAACGACAGGGCAAACTACAATAAGACAGCCGGCTATACCCAGGAGGAAATTGACGGGATGGACCGCTTGCTCGGCAGCGGCCTGCTCGATATTTACCGGATCCGAAACCCGGAGCAGGAGATATATACCTACTGGAGTTACCGTTTTCAGGCGCGGCAGCGCAACATCGGCTGGCGGATCGATTACTTCCTGGTGAGCCCGGAGCTGGAAGGGGCTGTAACGGAGGCCGCCATATACACGGCCCTGGGCGGTTCCGACCATTGCCCCATCGGCCTGCAAATTCAGGCATAGCCGGCCCCAATCGGGATGGGCCCAAACGAAAACAGGAGGCTTTCGCCTCCTGTTTCCTGTGAAAATTCTCAACCAGCAACCCATCCGTCCCCTATGCCTCGCGCAGATCTATCGCTAAATCTCCGCTCCGCAAAGTCGTCAAAAGCCGCATTTTGAAAACTTCCACACGGCCCGTAGTCCCCTTGGGGAATAAGAGCCTTACCGTAAATATGCTAAAAGAAGCCGGTCCATAAAAATGAACCGGCTTCGGAGAAGGTGTTGAAATTGTGCTTTAACCGCTTGCGGAAAATTTTCAAACGTCCTGTTGCCAGTTCGCCTGAAAGGAATCCTGGATCAAAGTTCATATTCGACACATTCTCAGGATAGCCCTAATTACTCCAGGGCCATCCATTTCTTGGTTTCAAAGAACGAATTCCAGAACGGAATGACTCGAAAATAGGCTATGTTGGTATCGGGCAAAATGACCTGCGTCAGTTCGATAAAAAAAAGAGACATATTTTCCGGTTGTGCCATGGCAACTCTGATATGGGCTTCAGGCCCGGCTGGGATGCCGGTTGGCTTCGCCCAGCCACCAGTGCGACCGGATCGGTTTTTTGACCAGCCCGAATTTCCTGACGGCGTGAACCTCCAGGTGCGTCCGCATTTCAGACACGGAATCGGTCAGGAAGAGCAGGGCCATGTCTTCCTGGGCGATGCTCTCGTTGCGCGCCATCACCTGAATGTGGTGGTACAGCTCCTTGTGGTATTCCCGGCCGAATAGCACTACCGGGAAATTTCGGATCATCCGGGTCTGGATCAGGGTAAGCGACTCAAAGAGCTCATCGAGGGTGCCAATGCCCCCCGGCATCACGACAAAGGCATAGGAATATTTCAGCAACAGGAATTTGCGCACAAAAAAATAGGGGATGTTCACCCACTTATGCAGATACGGGTTCGGCTTTTGCTCCCTGGGCAGGACGATATTGCAGCCGATGGAGTAGCCATTGTTGAGGTAGGCCCCTTTGTTGGCGGCTTCCATGAT
>DATIPV010000344.1:0-3694 GCA_035471525.1 Robiginitalea sp. | reverse complement strand
AACTCACCTGGCTGTTTGTGCTCCTGTTCGGGCTCATAGCTTTGCTATTTGTCGGATTGCTGACCTACCGACCCGCAGCAGCAATGACCCATGACCTTTCGCCGGCCGTGGCCCTGGAGCCATGGCAGCCCCGCGACATTGCCGGGGCGGGTGAAAAGGTTCCCCCTCTGGTCAGGCAAGGTTTCCTGCTGGTATCTGAAAGCGCTGCGCAAATGGGGCCCCGGGCAGAAAATCCTGAAATGCGCTTTGCCGGAAACAATCTTTCCTGTACGAATTGCCACCTGAAGGGAGGTACCCAGGCCGGGGCGGCTTCCTGGGTCGGGGTGAGTGGCAGATTTCCCCAATTCGGAGCGCGTTCCAACCGCAACGGCACCCTGGAAGACCGTATCAACGGGTGTATGGAGCGAAGCATGAACGGGAGGAAACTCCCCACCGATTCGGAACCCATGCGGGCGATGGTGGCCTATATGGAATGGCTGGGAGAAGACCTGCCTGCCGACCGGGAATCGGAATACAGCGGCTACGTCCCTATTGTGATACCGGAATCGGCCGTAGACCTGGAAGCGGGCAAATCGGTATACCTCCGCGATTGTGCCGTGTGCCACGGGGCCGACGGGCAAGGGATTCCCGATCCTGCCAGGGGCTATTTGTATCCGCCCTTGTGGGGGCCCGACAGCTACAACGACGGGGCTGGCATGCACCGGGTGATTACGGCCGCGGAATTCATCCGGGGCAATATGCCCTACGGGGTGGCAACCTGGGACAACCCCAAACTGAGCGATCGGGAGGCCTTCGACGTGGCCGGGTATATAAACAGCTTCGAGCGGCCGCACAAGCCGGGAACCGAAGCCGATTACCCGGACCTGACCCTGAAGCCCGTTTCGACGCCCTATGGCCCCTGGGCAGACGATTTTCCGGCTCAGGCCCATAAATTTGGCCCTTTCCCTCCCATTATGGCCTATTACAGGGATACCTACAAGCTCGTAAAAAACAAATAGACGTGCGTTATATACCCCCCTTACTCCTGGCATTGCTTATCGCTCCTGGCCTTGCCCTGTCTCAGCAGGAGGCGGAGGCCGCGACGACCGGCGCGTTCTCGGGTCAGTGGAGGACTTTTTACATGGCCACAGTCAACAAGGGGGAGCTGAAAGATTACCACGCCCTGGCCACCGGCGGGCACCTCAAATACACCTTCCGCTTCAATCCTTCCTGGGAAATGGGTGCGGCCCTGTACAACTCGACCAACCTCGGGTTACAGGACCTGACCGTTCCCGACGCCCAGACGGGCAGATTCAGCCGCTATGAGGAGGGTCTCTTCGACCGGCTCAACCCCGCCAAAGATGTGGTGGTGTTGCTGGGGGAACTGTACCTTTCCTACACCCGGTCGGGCCATGCCTTCAGGCTGGGGAGGCTGAAGATAAACACCCCTCAGATCAACCCGGAAGACGGTCGTATGATTCCGACCCTGGTACAGGGATTCTGGTATGCGTACCAGGGAAAGGAGGGCCAGGGAATCCAGGCGGGCCTGCTGAACGCGATGGCCCCTCGCTCTACCGGCTCTTTCAGGGGGGTGGGCGAAAGCATTGGCGATTATCCGGCCGGGCGCGACCCGGAAGGCAATGCGAGCCTGTATCCGGGCAATACGCGGTCCGACTATGTGGTTGTGGTGAATGGCACGCTGAATCTGGCCCCATCCCTGCGGGTAAACGTGTGGGATTATTACGCCGAGAACGTTTCTAACACCCTCTACGTCAAACCGCAGCTGGAACTGGGCCCCAAATGGGGCCTGGAAATGGAATGGTTGCATCAAGACCGCGCGGGCGACGGGGGCAACGCCCTGGACTCCCTGCGCTATTTTGACCAGAAGGGGGCCGATGTACTCGGTGTACTGCTGCGGTACGGCACGCGCAAATCGGGAATTTCCCTGGCTTATGACCGCATCTTTCCCCGTGGCCGCTTCCTTTTTCCCCGAGAATGGGGGCGCGAATACTTTTTTAGTTTCCAGAAACTGGAGCGGAGCGAGGGTACGGCAGACAACCACGCCCTGGTGGTGAGCTACCAGACCCCGGTCGGGCTCGGCGAAAAGGTTCAGATGCAGTCGATCCTCAGCCTGGGCAGGCACTGGAAACCCCCGGCGCAAGACCCGGTCCGTAACAAATACGCCTTCCCCGATTACACGCACCTGAACCTGGACCTGTTCTTTCAGTTCGAAAAACTCCCGAATTTCAGGCCCGAGGTACTGCTCACCTACAAGGCCGCCCACGGAGCTATACCCGACAACCCGAATTTCTACTTCAACAAGGTGGATATGTTCCACCTGAGCCTGATTCTCAATTACAACTTCTGATCCTCCGGTCTGAGGCGGGATACCACACGCCTGCGCGATTTACCCGAATTTCGGCCCGGGCCATACTAGAATTCACATATCTCCGTTTTCCATGGAAATCAAAAGAACTATGAAAATGAAAATCCTTCGAATCGTCCTGGCAGGCATGGCCTTCGGGATAATGGCCTCGTGCGGCAGCTCAGACGACGATGTGTCGCTTGACCTCAATCTGGACGGAGACCTGGGCCTTGGCAAGCCTGCCGACGATTGCCTCGACTTCGGCGCCAACGACCTAATCTTATCCATTCAGGACCAGTATACCACCCTGCCCGGCAAGGTTTCCGTTTTTTTCAGGGTATCCGACGCCACGGGAAATCCGGTAGCCGGCCTTACGGCAGATCAGTTCACTATTTACGAGCAGGGGCGCAACGACGCCTGTTTCAATACTATATCGGCCTCTGAATCACAGGCCCGAATTTCGCCCAATTCACAGATATTCACCAACCATACCCTGCTGGTGCTGGACCTGAGCAACAGCGTGCTGAGCACAAGCCTCAGCGAATTGAAGACGGCTTCTGCCAGCTTTGTCGAAAATGTAATGCCCGCGGTGGCCTCGGAATCTTACCAGATGGGCATCTATTGGTTCGACGGGGAGGATGTACTGCACGAACTCCACCCTATTACCTCCTCCAGGGACGACCTGAAGGCTGCCATTGCGGCCATTACCGCCGATATCAGCAATGACCCTTCCACAGACCTGTACGGGGCGGTTATCAAGAGCACCGACAAGGCGGCTGCCCTGATAGAGGCCAGTGCCCAGAACAATACCATTGGCGGGGCCTCTGTGGTCATCTTCACCGATGGTACCGATCAGGCTTCCCGCTATACCGAAGAGAAGGCCCTTGAAAAGGTAAACAGGGCCAATTCAAACATCTCCTTTTTCACCATCGGGCTGGGGTCGGAAATCGACAGTGGGGTGCTCGAAGCGATCGGAAAGACCTACAGCGTGTTTGCGGGGAACAAGGAAGAACTCGAGGCCACCTTTAACCAGCTCTCCCTAAAGGTTTCCGAGCGGGCCAACAGCTACTACCTCTTTGAGTACTGCAGTCCGAAACGCGACGGCAGCGGGGAGAACAACCTGGTGATCCGGGTGCAGCGCGGCGCCCAGCAGGGAGCGGTCCAGACCAGTTTCAACGCCACCGGGTTCACAGCGGGTTGTCAGTAAACGAAATGGGTATCCGATCGGATATCGAAGGGGACCCCTGCCCTACTTAAACAGCATCCCGTTGTGCACAGTCCCCTTGCGGGTGGCGAGTTCCAGCAAAAAGCCATTTACGACGGCATAGGCTGGCTTTCCTTCTTTCCAGA
>DATIPV010000343.1:0-3845 GCA_035471525.1 Robiginitalea sp. | reverse complement strand
GTTTTCTGTTGGCCGTGCTCACCTTTAACCTGATCACCATCTTTTTCCTGTTCTCCGAGGATATCTACCGGCTGGCGATAGCCACCTATCAAAAAATTTTCGGGGGCAGCGAGGAGTTCAGCATGCCCGCCCGCCGCAGGTTCCTGAGCCTGATTGCCCTGGGCATTGCCTCCCTGCCTTTCGGGGCCCTGCTCTACGGCATGTACCGGGGGAAATACAATTTCAGGGTGCTGCGCTACAACCTGGAATTCAAAGACCTGCCCAAAGGGTTCCACAATTACAGGATCACCCAGATTTCGGATATCCACAGCGGCAGCTTCGACAACCGCTCCAAGATCACCTACGCCGTGGACCTGATTAACCAGCAGAAAAGCGACGTCATATTATTTACGGGCGACCTGGTGAACAACAAAACCACCGAAATGCTGCCCTGGGCCGATCTCTTTTCCACCTTGTCGGCCCCGGACGGGGTGTATTCCATACTGGGGAACCACGACTACGGCGACTACATTACCTGGAATACCGAAGAGGAAAAAGCCCAGAACCTGGAAGACCTCAAAACCCTGCAGCGTAAGATGGGTTTCGACCTGCTGCTCAACGAACACCGCTTCCTGGAACGCGGGGGCGACCGTCTGGCCCTGATCGGGGTGGAAAACTGGGGACGGGGCGGGTTCAAGAAAGCCGGCGACCTGGACAAGGCCGCGGGGGCGATCGACCCGCACGACTTCAAAATCCTCCTGAGCCACGATCCCTCGCATTGGGAAGACCAGGTTATCCACCATCCGATGCACTTTCACCTTACCCTGAGCGGCCATACCCATGGCATGCAGTTCGGGATCGAGATCCCCGGATGGGTAAAATGGAGCCCGGTCAAATGGCGATACAAGTACTGGGCCGGGATTTATGAAGAATTGGGTCAGATCATAAACGTAAACCGGGGCTTCGGCTTTTTGGGGTATCCGGGGCGGGTGGGCATCTGGCCGGAAGTTACCGTTATCACGCTGAAAAAAGCGGGCCTGAGCTAAAAGGGGCATGTCTTCCGTAACCTTTTAATGAGTCGCTTTCAGGGCGTTTCACAATTTTTTTTACTTTTGAAAGGTAACCCAATGCCAGCTGTATGTCTAAATTCGGTGAGCTCATAGACCAGAACATCCCGATCCTGCTTGATTTCTACGCGGAGTGGAACGAGCAGTCTGTCTCCATGCATCCCGTTTTGCGCGACGTGGCAGCTGCCCTGGGTGAGAAAGGGAAAGTCATCAAAATTGACGTGGACAAGAACAAGGAACTCTCCCAGGCCCTGCGCATAAAGGGCCTTCCCACCCTGATGATCTACAAGAAAGGCGAAATGGTCTGGCGCCAGAGCGGGGAACAGGACGCCAATACCCTGATCGGTATCCTGAACGAATACATCTGATCGGCAACCGGGCCTTTGCCGGCCCCCAGCCTTAACGGTCCCCTCCGGGGGGCGGGGTGCTGTCGGCAGCCTCAGCCCCGGCGGTATCTCCGGCTGCGCTGTCTGTTAGCGGTACCGTATCTCCCAGGTCGGGATCTTCGCCCGTTCCGGGTTCGGCCAGATCTTCCAGCAGGCTTCCTCGGTTCATGAAGGCGATACGGTCTATCTGCTCATTGAAGATCAGGGTTTCCGATTCGGCCAGCTCCCGGTCGTCGTTGCTGATAAGGATATCGGTGAGCCGCTTGTAAGACTCCAGGTCTCCGAGAATCTGGTCTGCCAGGTTGTATTGCTCTTCCAGGGGGATGCTGGCATAGTAATCGACCCGGTCCTGGTAGATGGCTTTCAATTCGTTGAAGAGGTCCCGCGCCCTGGCGGTTTCCCCCACTTTGTAATACCCGTCGACGAAGGGCTCCACAAAGGCGTAAAAATCAAATGATTTCACGGGCATGTTGGTCATGGCCAGCTCGATTACCTTTTTGGCCTTGTCGATCTTTTCCTCGTCGATGAGGGCTTCCATTAGCCGCGCCAGGTTGCTCCGGAAAGAGAGCCCCTGAGAGCGGGTCTGAGGGTCGATGTAGATGTCGGGGCTGCCCGAATTGCCCCAGTCCCAACCCATCACCACATCGTACATCAGGTCTGTATCGATGCGGCCCAATTCGTAGGCGTTGCGGTTTTCGGTGCGGATGGGAACCAGCTTGTAGGCGAGCCCGTCGAGTTGCAGATACTCCTTCATCCAGAGGTATTCGGCCCGTTCGAAGCTGCCGCCGGAAAAATAGATGGGTCTTTCCCAGTCGTTGTTGGCCAGGATGTCTAGCATCAGGATCCGGTTCTTCGGAAGCACCCCGGGCAGATCTATGTCGATGAAGTCTACGATCAGGGCCGAATCCTTTTCCTTCACCAGGCCCGATTTCAATACATTCTCCTTGTTGACAGGTACCCGTATCTTGTTGGTCGGGTAGAAAACCGTCTCCAGGGTGCTTTCCGGGTAATCGGATACCTCGGCGCCCATGCGTTCCAGATAGGAGCGCAGCTTGGTCTCCGGCCGGTCGCTCGAGATCCAGTTCATGAAATCCCTGATGTCCCAGCGATTCTCCGTTAGTTTCTGGTGGTAGATAACGTCCCGGCTTCCATAGCGGTATAGCTCGTGGGTGAGCTGCGACGGGATGGGGTCGGAGCTGTAAGCCTTCTTCTTCATCTGGTCCACATACCAGTCGGTGGCGAACAGTGCCGTACAGATAATGCGCACGTCGGTGCGGTAATTTTCTATTTCCTGGGCGTACCACAGCGGAAAGGTATCGTTGTCGCCGATCGTGAATAGCATGGCGCCCGCATCTTCCTGGCAACTGTCGAGATAGGCCATGGCTGTTGATTTGGCCGTGTAGCGGCCCGAACGGTCGTGGTCGTCCCAGTTTTGCTGCGCCATCAGCAGCGGCACGGCCAGCAGGCAAACCCCGGTGACCAGCGGGGCCAGCACCTTGCCGGGCACCCATTTTCGGAATTCTTCAAACAGGGCCAGCACTCCCAGGCCGATCCAAATGGCAAAGATGTAGAAAGAACCCACCAGCGAGTAATCGCGTTCCCGGGGCTGGAATATGTAGGGGTTGGTATAGAACTGGATGGCGATGCCCGTGAACAGGAAAAAGACCAATAGCACCCAGAATTGTTTCGGGTTGCGGCTGACCTGGAATACCAGTCCGATGATGCCCAGCAGCAGCGGCAGGAAGAAATAGGTGTTCCGGCTTTTGTTGTCCAGCTTGTCCTGCGGGAGGTTGGTTTGGCTCCCCAGCCTCAGGGCATCGATAAAGCCGATCCCGCTGAGCCATTCCCCGTTGCCGTTGTAGCGCCCCTGTTTGTCGTCTTGCTTGCCGACAAAATTCCACATGAAATAGCGGGTGTACATATAGCCAAACTGGAAGCGGATCATGTAGTCCAGGTTTTGTCCCAGGGTGGGCGGGTGCACCTTCAGGTAGTCGCCGAACCGGCTCAAAAAGCTGATATACTGGGTCTCGTCGATCTCTCCCGCTGCCAGCCCCTGCCGCAGCTGTTCAGCTGCCTGGCGGAGTTCGGCGTTGTTGTCGGTGAGGGAAAATTCCAGGGGGCCGAAATACTTCATGTAGTTTTCGGTGTTCTGGTCGCTCCACATCCGCGGCATTAAGCCCACGTGCTCCGGATTTGGCCCGGGCAGGGCTTCCTTGTAACTGTTTACGATCACGTATCGGCCCAATACGGTGTCTTGTTCGTACTTGGGTTTGTCGTCCCGGTTTTCGCCGGGCGGGGCAAAGCGGTCTGAGTAATAGGCCCCGTAGAAGGGGCTGTCGACCCCGGGATATTGCTCCCGGTTGTAATAGGCCAGCAGGGCCCGGGCATCGGCGGGGTTGTTCTCGTTGATCAC